>JAPLPA010000136.1 GCA_026400415.1 Afipia sp.
ATTTGCAAAATCGTTCGCGCCAGCCGCAACCAGTTTCCGCTGTCATCGGGCGCGACGACAGCCGTCTGCCCAAGCAGTTGGAGCGCGCCGCGCAGATCGCTCCTCTTGAAGGCCGCGTCGATGTCGCTCTTCAGGGATGCGGGTGTCTTCGAAACGACGCCGGCTTCAGTCTTAATCTGCGCTTCGAGGCGTATCGCGGAGTCGGTCAGATCGTCCCGCCTGAACGCCTTGTCGGCCGCTTGCGCCGAACTCAAGGCAAGCGCCAGCGCTGCGCCAAGCGATAACGCGCGAACAAACCCAATCATGTTGAAACTCCCTAATCGGCGAACGAATGCCGCCTTAAAAGCCCAGCCCTTGGAACTCAGACAATGCGCGAATCGTGACCGACTCATGGCCGCAGCGTTTTCCCGCTAAAATCATTTTTAAGGCAACACCGCCGATAGCCGGATCGCTGCCGTACCCGCATTGTCGTCTTCGCATCGCCGCAAGTTTACGTGCCAGACCGCCAAAGACAAAGGCGGGATTGCGCAGTTTGTCGCCCGCAGGCGCTGGAAGGTTCGGATTTCCTGTTGAATTTCTGCCGCGAAGTCGCGGTTTTTTCAGATTTGGAATGATATGACAGCGCCGTGGTCCCGTAGCTCAACTGGATAGAGCACCAGATTTCTACTCTGGGGGTTGCAGGTTCGAATCCTGCCGGGATCGCCAAAATCTTCTTATGGCCTATTTCCTTTCGTAGCATTGAGTGCTGTTTTGGCGTTGAAGCCACGGAGACTCGGTTGTTGCAAATGCGTCAAAATCCTGCCGCCACGAAAGCGTTGTCGCTGATCGCAAGCGCGCTTTTCGCGATGCCATTTTCCGTTGGCGCGGCAAAGGCCCAGACGGCCCAGATTTCCTGCGATGACACAGCCGAACTTGCAATTATGCCCTCGCCGATTTCACCGTGGAAGGGCGCGCCTTTGCGCGTGGTGTTCGCCGCCGAAAAGCCGCTCGAAGGCGAGTTGTCGCTGATCGCGCCCGACGGAAGTGTTGCGACCACATCGCGTGAGCGGCGCGGCGGGCCTCCCTATTTCTGGATCGCCGAAGTCGCCTCGCCCGCCGCCGGAACATGGAAAGCAAAGCTTGCGCGCGACCGCGCACCTGCCGCATGCAGTTCGATAACCCGCGACATTGCGGTTCGCGACAGCGAGCCGCCAAAGCCAGCCTCGGCAGAAGGAACCGTCTGGCCGCTGCGTGCGACGTGGAATCGTCAAACCGAAAACCTTTATTCCGCCTGGATCGAGAAGCTGTTCGATGCACCGCTCGATGCGCCGCCATCGTGGAATGCCTTGCACGAAGTGCTCCGCGATAAATCGCGAAACGTGCTGTTCAATTATCTCGGCCTCGGCGAAGACGAGATGAGGCAGGTCTTCAAGCCGGACTGCGCCGACATGCCGTATTTTTTGCGCGCCTATTTTGCTTTCAAGATGGGCCTGCCGTTCGGATATTCGAAATGCACACGCGGCAGCGCCAAGGGCGCGCCGACATGCCCACAGTGGTTCAACATCCAAAATCCGGAGCCACCTCGCCCGCCGCCGCCCGAGAAGAAAGAAGCCGACGAGCCTCCGCCTCCGCGCGGCTTGTTCAGTGCGGCAGCACCGGCCCCGGCCCCCGCGCCCACCCCACCGCCTGTCCCGAAGCGGACGGGGCTGTTCGGCGCATTCTCGCAATACATTCCGATCGTCGGCGATTCAGTGCACTCCGGTTCGGGGCGAACGGCCGCGACTGACGACAAAACCGACTACTATCCTGTCGCGCTGACTCAAGAGGCGTTGCGGCCAGGCACGATGTATGCCGACCCGTTCGGTCACCTGTTGATGCTGACGCGGCGCGTGCCACAGACGGAGGGAGCCGCAGGCGTATTCCTCGCGGCCGACGCACAGCCCGATGGAACGGTCGCGATCAAGCGCTTCTGGCGCGGCAATTTCCTGTTCACGCAGGAAAACGCCTTTGGCGGCGCAGGCTTCAAGCACTTCCGGCCAATCATGCGCGCAAAAGACGGTAACCTGCGGCGGCTTACCAACGCAGAAATTGCGAAAGACCCTGAATACGGCGATTTCTCGTTTGAGCAGTCGAAAATGAGCCCGGACGAGTTTTACGATCGCATGGATGATGTCCAGTCGCCCGCGCCGCTCGATCCGTTCCGCGCAACAAAGGAAGCGATCATTGCGCTCGATGAGCAAGTGAAAGCGCGTGTGACCTCCGTCGAGAATGGCCGCAAATTTCAAAACAGCGGCAAGGGCGAAGCCTCGATGCCGGAAGGTCCGGCGATCTTCGAGACGACGGGCGCGTGGGAGGATTTCGCAACGCCGTCGCGCGATCTGCGTATTCTGATCGCTATCGATGTCGTTCGCGGATTTCCGGATCGCGTCGCGCGCAAGCCCGAGCGCTACGCGATGCCCAAAGATAAAAGCGTTGCGGAGGTGAAAGCTGAATTACAAAGCATGCTGGAGTCCGAACTTGCCACGCGAAAATTTTCATACATTCGCACCGATGGTTCGGCATGGACGCTCAGTGTAAAAGACGTTCTCGCGCGCGCGACACTTCTTGAGATGGCCTACAACGTCAACGATTGCGTCGAACTGCGCTGGGGAGCCGCAGAGAAGAGCGACGAGGCATCGACGTGCAAGCGGCGTGCGCCAGAAGCGCAGCGCGCAAAGATGGCCAAGTACCGTGAATGGTTTCACGAGCGACGGCGGCCCGTGCGCATGGGCGGGGCCTGACAGCGCGCGCCTGCCTCAAATATGATTTGGCTTCTTTTGGAAAAATGAATCGAGGGGAAGCCAGACCTCCCCCTCGACTCGCATCCAAACCAAAAGGGGTAACAAATGGCTTGGAAAGGATGGCGCTTGACCGAAGCCTGAGGCTCTTTCGGATATGGGCGCGATCAAAAAGAAATCGCGGTCTGGACAATCGAATCCAGACCGCGATTTTGGTGTTTAGGCTGCTGCCTTCTTGCCGGTTGGCACTTCAGAGATCGTCTTGAGGATCTGGGAAGCGATGGCGTAGGGGTCGCCCTGCGAGTTCGGACGGCGATCTTCGAGATAGCCCTTGTAACCGCTGTTGGCGAAGGAGTGCGGAACGCGGATCGAAGCACCGCGGTCAGCCACGCCGTAAGAGAACTTGTTCCAAGGTGCCGTCTCGTGCTTGCCGGTCAGACGCTTGTCGTTGTCCGGGCCGTAGACGTTGATGTGATCCATCAGGTTCTTGTCGAACGCCTTCATCAGCGCCTCGAAGTACTCCTTGCCGCCGACGGTGCGCATATACTCGGTCGAGAAGTTGGCGTGCATGCCCGAACCGTTCCAATCGGTATCGCCGAGCGGCTTGCAGTGGAATTCAATGTCCACGCCGTACTTTTCCGTCAAGCGGAGAAGTAGGTAACGGGCCATCCACATTTCGTCAGCGGCGCGCTTGGAGCCCTTGCCGAAGATCTGGAATTCCCACTGGCCCTTGGCCACTTCGGCGTTGATGCCTTCGTGGTTGATGCCGGCGGCGAGGCAGAGGTCGAGATGCTTCTCGACGATCTCGCGCGCAACCGA
>JAPLPA010000134.1 GCA_026400415.1 Afipia sp.
AATAGATGTCGGTGCCGTCCGCGAATTCGAACGTCATCAGGGCGACCGAATAGCGCGTCGCCGCGTGCATGCTGACGAGATTGGGGATGCCGCGCACGGCGATTTCCACCGGAGCAGTGACGCGGCTCTCGAGTTCTTCCGGTGCCAATCCCGGTGCGCGCATCGACACCAACACCTGAATGGGTGCCACATCGGGAAACGCATCGACGGGAAGTTTCGCGTAGGAGTAGATGCCCCACGCGCACAGCGCGAGCGCGGCCAATAGAGTTATGAGGCGCTGCTTGAGCGCGAGATCGACTAAACCTGCCAGCAAGGATTATTCCTCCTTGTCGGCGTCGACTAACTCCGAGAGCAGCGCCAATACGCCGCGTGAGGCGACTTCATCGCTGGGGCGGAAATCCGCCCGCACCGCGACGTTGCGCGCGGACTCTGCAATCACCTGAACCGGACGCGCCCGGAAGCCATCGGCGCTACGCGTGAAGACCCAAGACTGATCGCGGTGACGCACAACCGATGTGGAGGGGATCGACCAATTCTTGTCGGCGTTGGCGACATGCGGCGATTCAATTTTCACTGTTGCGCTGACCGCAAGACCCGGCCGTAGACGTCCGCTTGCCGCGGAAATTTCCGCAACCGCAATGGTCGACTGCGTGGACTGGTCGATGGTGCGGCCGACGCGGATAATGCGGCCTTCGACACCATGAGCCGGAAGCGTGACGCGCCCACCCACCGCAATGTTGGCAAGCCGATGCGACGGAATTTGAATGTTGATCCAGAGCGGATCGAGTTCGCCGAATGTAAACAGCGGCGTTGCGGCTTTAACCTGTTCACCCGCATTGACATGGCGCGTCACCACCGTGCCGGTGATCGGAGACTTCACCACGAGGAGACTGACGATGCCGCGCGTCGTCGTCAGCGTGTCAAAATCTGACTGGTCTATTCCCATGAGAAACAGAAGCTGCTTGCGCTCATCGAGTTTCGATTTCGCAATCGCAGATTCGGTCTCGGCAACGCGCAATTCTTTTTCGGGCAGAGCTTTGCCTTCGACCAGCAGTCGGGCGCGGCGCAGCTTGTCACCGGCCAGCGTCTCGTCGGAGATGGCGGAGAGATATTGCCGCTGCGCTTCCACCATATCGGGTGAGCGCACGCGCGCGACGGCCTGCCCGGCAATCACTGGTTCGTCCGGTGACACCAGCATGCTTTCCACAAGACCGCCTGCGGGTGCTGCCACGATGCGAAGCTGGGTCTGTGGAATCGTCACAGTGCCGGGAAACGTCAGTTCGGTCTTGCCGTCGTCGGGTATGACATGAATGGTGGAAATCCCAGCGGCCTTCATGCCGTGGTCGTCCATCGGAATCGAAATCTCGAGACCGCGCCAGTTGGCGCTGGAAATATCCTGAGCCTGCTCCTGAGCTTCGGCCGACGCGAAAAAATCGTTCCACAGCGGCAACTGGGAAGTGGCCAGCATGGTGAGCGAGAAAATGCCGACGGTGGCATTGGTCAAAGTTCGAATCACGTCGTTACCTTCGGTCTGCGGAAATCCACGGCGGTGTGGCGCAGATTGATTTCGTGTGCACTGCGGCATAAGTGCACGTTTCATGCCTGAAAAATTAAGGCATTGATTTATTTGAAGTTAATATGGTTAAGGAGCGGTTAACGCGTTTCACAATGGCGTTAGTGCCCAAATTGGGTGCATCGCACGGTATCTGGGGATGGATTCGGCGGCACCCGTGCTTTGACGTGATTCGTCAGCTTCCGCTGAACGAATTGTAGCCCTGGTTTTCCCAGTAGCCGCCCTTGTAGTCGTTGGTGACTTCCATCGAGACGACCCACTTCGGATTTTTGAATCCGAGTTTGGTGGGGACGCGGATTTTCATCGGAAAGCCGTAGCCGACCGGCAAAACCTTGTCGTCGAACTTCAGCGTCATCTGTGTCTGCGGGTGGAGGGCCGTCGCCATATCGAGCGGTGAGGTGTAGCCCTCAATATCGTCGCAGCGGAACCAGCAGTATTTCGCGCGCGTGTCCGCACCGACGAGTTTGAGGAAATCGCTCAGACGAACGCCGGTCCAGCTTCCGATCGCGCTCCAGCCCTCGACGCAGATGTGACGCGTGATCTGCTTTTGCTGGGGCATCTTGTTGAAATCTTCGAGAGTCCACGATTTCTTGTTCTGGACCAGGCCAGAAACTTCGAGCTTCCATGTCTTGCCGTCGATCTGCGGCGAGTTGTCTTCAAGGAAATAGGCATTGAACGGAAACGGTCGCGTGATCGCGCTTTCGGGAAATTCCGGTGCCAGAATATTCGGATTGAAGATCGCGGACTGAACGGCGTCGTTGAACTTCGAGATCCTCGCCAGCATCGATTCGGCCGAAAAGCTGTCGCTGACATCGCAGCCGGTGAGCAGCGTCAACGCGCCGAGACTCGCACCGCCCGCGATGAACCGGCGACGCGCCAGATCGGGCATCAGTTTCGTCGCATCCTTGACAAGAAGGTTCTTGTCGACGCCGCGAATGAGAAGCTTGCGGATATTTCTCATGATCTATTTCCCGATAATCATCGCGCGCAGGCTTTTCGGCACCAGCAACGCAAGCGCAATGTGCACCACCAGAAACCCGACGATCAGCGCCATGCAGGTGAAATGGACGTAGCGCGCAATGTCATAGCCGCCGAAGATCGCGGTGAGATATTGGAATTGCACCGGCTTCCAGATCGACAGACCTGACAGTACGACAACGATGCCGACGACGATAATGCCGGCATAGAGAAGCTTCTGGACCTGATTATATTTGCTGATGTCATCGTGGCTGAGACTGAACGTCAGCGCCGCCCTGGTGTCGTCGATCACGCCGCTCGCGCTGATAGGTAAAAGTTTTTTGCGAAAGCGCCCAGTGACAATGCCGAGCGTCAAGTAAACAAGACCATTGATCATCAATAGCCACATCGCGGCGAAGTGCCATTGCAGCGCACCGCCGAGCCAGCCGCCGATTGTGAGCGCGCTCGAGAACGTGAAATTGAACAGCGGCGAGGCATTGTAAATCTGCCAGCCGGACCCGATCATCATCACCATCGCAATGGTATTGATCCAGTGCACGATGCGTAGCCAGCCGGGCTGGATGGTTTTGTCTTCAACGCCCCTTTTCGCGGAGCTGGTCTTGCCGCGGCTGCTCGCGATGCTGGACATGATCGTTTCCGGTCCTTTGGAGTCACCAACACCAATACGGCTGAAATCTACCCCCGTTACGCCGTAGCGTCATGACATATGTGTGACTGCCGCCGCGACGGATTGGTTTCATTCAATAAAAAGCGGACCGGATTGCTCCGGCCCGCCATTCTCTCACGTCCTGTGGGACACTCAGGCCGCGCGAGGGAGACTTACGACTTAGGCATCAACACGGTGTCGACAACGTGGATCACGCCGTTCGACTGGTTGACGTCGGCGATCGTCACGTTCGACGTGCCGCCCTTGGCGTCGGTCAGCGTCACCTGGCCGCCAGCAGCCTTCACGGTCAGCTCTTCACCCTCAACAGTGGTGAGCTTCTTGCCGTCGGTGAGGTCGGCTGCGTTCAGCTTTCCAGGAACGACGTGATAGGTCAGGATCTTGGTGAGAGTTGCCTTGTTCTCAGGCTTCACGAGGGTCTCGACGGTGCCCTTCGGCAGCTTGCCGAATGCGGCGTTGGTTGGTGCGAACACTGTGAACGGACCCTTGCTCGCAAGGGTGTCGACCAGACCGGCAGCCTTCACGGCGGCAACCAGCGTGGTGTGATCCTTCGAGTTGACGGCGTTCTCGACGATGTTCTTCGATGGGTACATCGGCGCGCCGCCGACCATCACGGTCTTTTCGCCGCCCGACATTTTGTCCTGTGCCTGAACCGGAGCAGTAAGGGCCAGCGCTGCGAACGCGACGGCCGAAAGCAATGCAATGCGCTTCATGTTTTGTCTCCCGATTGAATTGAAAATTCCGGCAGACATCCGCCGGATCAACGGCAGCGCTCGTTCAATCAATGACTGCGCCGCCATTGCCCCGAGTTACGAGGGCAATGTGGCGGCGGTTCAGGTAAAAATTCTTTGTGATAGTTGAAACCCGTTTCAATCGACGCGTTTACGCGAGTGAAACTTGTGCGACAGGCCGCCGCACCTAGAGAGTTGCAGTCACAAAGCTTCTGTTCCACGTCGGGCTGATGAGAATTTCATTGATACAAACATGCGGCGGCATGCCCGCGACGAACGCAATCGTCTTGCCGAGGTCTTCGGCCTGCAGCATACGCTTCTTTTCTTCTTCAGTCGGCTGCACCGGTCGCAGTTTAAGAATTGGCGTCGCGACTTCACCGGGCGACAGACAACACGCACGCAGACCATTTTTGAATTCATCCATATTGAACGAATGCGTCAGAGCCAGCACCGCGTGCTTGGTCGCGGTGTAAGCTGGTCCGGTCATCTTCGACACATGACGCCCGGCCCATGAAGCGACGTTGATGATACAGCCGTCTTTCTGCGCCCGCATCGTCGGCAGCACCGCGCGCATGCAATACATCACGCCGTTCAGGTTGATATCGACAACTTTGTCCCACCCCTCAGTCGTCACGTCGTCCCAGCTTCGCTTCGGCACGTTGAGGCCGGCGCTGTTGACGAGCAGATCAATCCGGCCGTGTTTCGCCACGATGGCTTTCGCGACTTTCTCGACATCGGCAGCATTGCCAACATCGAGTTGCATAACCTCCGCTCCGCCTTTGACGGTCGCGGCTGCTTCATCCAGCACCTCCTTGCGGCGGCCCGAAATGATGACGGTCCAGCCGTCCTTCGCAAGTTCTTGTGCGCCACCGAGCCCGATACCCGTTCCGCCACCCGTGATCCACGCGACCTTCTTTTTGTTATTGCTCATGCACTTGTCTTTCGTTGTTGTCTTGCGTTGACGCAGGGGTTTTGGTGTAAATCAGTCGGAAAATCTCGCCGGAATGATGCATGAACGCTCTGCCTAACGCCAATCTGTTTTCGCGCCTGTTCGATAAACTCTCCGATGGCCACAAGACCGCTATCGAGACGGCGGACGGCGCGCGCATCAGCTATGACGATCTGATCGCGCTGTCGGGGCAGACGGCGAATTACATCGCGGCGCGCGGTGTGAAGCCCGGCGATCGTGTTGCAGCGCAAACGGAAAAATCCGTCGCGGCTTTGGTTTTGTATCTTGCCACCGTGCGCGCGGGCGCGGTGTTCCTGCCGCTCAACACGGCCTACACACTCAACGAACTGGAATATTTTCTCGGCGACGCTGAGCCGTCATTGGTGGTTTGCGACCCGTCGAAGGCCGAGGGCATCGGCAAGCTCGCCGCGAAAATCAACGCCACGGTCGATACGCTCGACGCCAACGGAAAAGGTTCGCTGAGCGAAGGCGCGGCCAAACGAAAAGGCGAATTCGTCACCGTGCCGCGCACCAATGACGATCTTGCCGCGATTCTTTATACGTCGGGCACGACGGGCCGCTCCAAGGGCGCGATGTTGACACACGACAATCTCGCGTCGAATTCCTTGTCGCTGGTTGCGTATTGGCGCTTCACCACGAACGACGTGCTGATCCACGCTCTGCCGATTTATCACACGCACGGATTGTTTGTGGCGAGCAACGTCACGCTGTTCGCGCGCGCCTCGATGATTTTCCTGCCGAAGCTCGATCCTGAACTGATTATCAAGCTGATGGCCCGCGCCACAGTGCTGATGGGTGTGCCTACATTTTACACACGTCTCTTGCAGTCGCCGAACCTGACGAAGCAATCCACCGACCACATGCGGCTGTTTATTTCAGGCTCCGCGCCGCTGCTGGCAGAGACACACCGCGAATGGTCTGCCCGCACAGGGCATGCCGTGCTTGAGCGCTACGGCATGACCGAAACCAACATGAATACGTCGAACCCTTATGACGGCGAGCGTGTGCCGGGAGCAGTGGGATTTCCGTTGCCGGGAGTGTCGGCGCGCGTCACCGATCCCGAAACCGGCAAGGAATTGCCGCGCGACTCAATCGGAATGATCGAGGTCAAAGGCCCGAACGTGTTCAAGGGCTACTGGCGCATGCCGGAGAAGACCGCTGCTGAATTTCGCCCGGATGGATTTTTCATCACCGGCGATCTCGGCAAGATCGACACGCGCGGTTATGTGCACATTATCGGACGCGGCAAGGATCTGGTGATTTCCGGGGGCTTCAACGTCTATCCGAAGGAAGTCGAGAACGAGATCGACGCCATTCCGGGTGTGGTGGAGAGCGCCGTGATCGGTGTGCCGCATGCGGATTTCGGCGAAGGCG
>JAPLPA010000413.1:0-1766 GCA_026400415.1 Afipia sp.
CCGATCCCGTCAGATTGACGAGGCTCTCAAGCACGGAGCCGATCATCGACAGATGATTGCCGTGTCCTGCGTATTGACGCTTGATGTCCGCAAGATAGGTCGTCGCCGCATTGAGTCGTTGCGCGAGAAGCTGCGCCACGAGTAGCGCGATCGCGGGTTGCGACTTGAGGAAGGATGCGGCGTCATCGAACTGATAAACCCGCGATGCCGTCGCGGCGCGCACGGTTGCGGTGTGAGGCTTGCCGAGCAGCACGGACATTTCGCCGAGGATCGCGCCGGGCTCGGAAACGGTGGCCACCACAGTGCCGCCTTTCAGCACCTCGAGCTTGCCGTCGATCAGGACATAAAGACGACCCGTGGTCTCGCCCTCTTTCAGAACAAGCGCATCGGGGAGGACATTCGTTTCCGTCCCGCCAACACAATGTTCCAGAACGGCGCGCATATCGGTCATCCTCATAATCGACTCGAGGCTAGGCTTGAGGCCAATCCGCGTCCATCCCATAATCGCGCTTGCTTGCGCAAATTGGCAGCAAGCCACGCCGCGGTTGCAAGCAATTCGGCGAAGCGCAATTGGGGAGATACGCGATGGCTTACGAACAGATCAAATACGAGATCGCCGATAACATTCTGACCATCACGCTGAACCGCCCCGACAAAATGAATGCCTTTACGGGCATCATGCAAAAGGAATTGATCGCGGCCTTCGACGCAGCCGACGCCGACGACAATGTGCGGGCCATCATCATCACCGGTGCCGGCAAGGCGTTTTGCGCAGGCGCGGATTTGTCCGAAGGTGGCGCGACGTTCGATCGCGCAGCGCGCAAGGATCGCAAGACCGCGCCGCTTCGTCCCAATGGCGAGGTCGAGTGGAGCGACGACGCGGTACGTGATGGAGGCGGCCGCGTCACGCTGCGCATGTATAAATGTCTCAAACCCATCATCGGCGCGATCAACGGTGCCGCGGTCGGCATCGGTGTCACCATGCAGCTTGCGATGGATATTCGCATCGCCTCGGAAAACGCGCGGTTCGGATTCGTATTCGCGCGGCGCGGCATCGTGCCGGAAGCGGCCTCAAGCTGGTTTCTTCCGCGCATCGTCGGCATCTCGCAGGCGCTGGAATGGTGTTTCTCCGGCCGCGTGTTCGACGCCAAAGAGGCGCTCGCCGGACGCCTCGTCAGCAAGGTCGTACCTGCGGACGAACTCATTCCGGCTGCACGTGCGCTGGCGCGCGAAAGCGCGGACAATTCCGCGCCGGTCTCCGTCGCGCTGCTACGCCAGATGATGTGGCGACAGTCGGCGATGGACGACCCTATGGAAGCGCACAAGATCGACAGTCGCGGCATCTATTCGCGCGGCGCATCCGACGATGTGAAGGAAGGCGTGATGGCATTTCTGGAAAAACGCCCGGCGAAATTCACACAGACAGTCTCGAAGGACATGCCAAGCTATTTCCCGTGGTGGGAAGAACGCGCCTACGAATGAACGGCATTATTTTTTACGAGCAAGCGCAGCGCGGATCAGCGGCAGCCGGTCGTTGCCGAAATACATATCGGTCTTATCCAAATAAATTGTCGGCGAGCCGAACGCGCCGCGCGCAATGGCCTCGTCCGTATTGATCTTGAGCTGATCCTTGATCGGCTGCTCAGCGATACCTGCGAAAAATTTCGCAGTATCCAACCCGACACGCTCGCAGATTTTCGTGAGCACCGCATCCTGCGACACATCCTGATCGTCACCCCAATAGGCTTCGAACACGGCGGTCGCAA
>JAPLPA010000413.1:1823-3033 GCA_026400415.1 Afipia sp.
TGCATGTCCTTGGCGGTGTAGGCCTGCTTGGCGGGAACAGGGTTCGCGCGCGTCTCGTACATCGTCTTGTTGACGGTGTTGAAGATGCCGCCCACCAGAATGGGCCGCCACGAAATCTCAGTTTTGAATTCCTTAGCCAGTGGCTGGATGTTGTGAAACGCCAGATAGGTCCATGGGCTGGAACAGTCGAAAAAGAATTCGATCATAACGACTCCTATTGCGCCGCCTGCGCGGCCTTGCCGAACATGTTGGCGCGCTCCTCCTCAGTGAACGGCTTCTTCTCGAATTTGCCGACCGCTAGACCTGCCTGCACTTTGGGTCGTGCACGAACGTCCGCATACCAGCGCTTGATGTGAGGAAAATCGTCGAGCGTGAAGCCCTGCGCCTTGTGAGTCATCGTCCAGGGAAAACACGCGATGTCTGCGATCGAATACTCGCCCGCCACATACGCGCCGGTCTTGCCGAGTTGCTTGTTGAGCACAGCATAAAGCCGCGATGCTTCGTCGCGGTAACGCTGGATCGCGTATGGAATTTTCTCCGGCGCATAGAGGGCGAAGTGACCATGCTGGCCGAGCATCGGGCCGAGGCCGCCCATCTGCCACATCAACCACTGGATGACATTGAAGCGCGCGCGCAAGTCCGTCGGCAGAAAGCGCCCGCTTTTCTCGGCAAGATAAATCAGGATCGCACCGGTCTCGAACATCGCGAGAGGTTCGCCGCCGTCCATCGGCGCATGATCGACAATGGCGGGAATGCGATTGTTCGGCGAGATCGCCAGAAATTCCGGCTTGAACTGGTCGCCATTGCGGATGTTCACCGGGATAACGTTGTACGGCATGCCCAGCTCTTCCAGCATGATCGAGATTTTCCAGCCGTTCGGCGTGGGGGCGTAATGAAGGTCGATCATGGGATTTGTCTCGTGACTTGAAGGCTTATCACCCTAGCCCCGCCCGCGATCACATTCCATCCCGCAGGCGCGAACGGCTTGTATGCGTGCGCCTAAGCATGGCAGATAAGCGCACCAAACAAGAAACAACAGGAAACGCCGATGCTGTTCCAGACGACGATTGCAGGCTCCTTGCCGAAACCCGAATGGCTGGCCGAGACTGAAAAGCTCTGGGCGCCGTGGAAGCTCAAGGGTGAAGAACTCGTTCACGCCAAGCGCGACGCGACGCTGCTGGCCGTGAAGGTGCAGGAAGACGCCGGCATC
>JAPLPA010000024.1 GCA_026400415.1 Afipia sp.
GACCGCCACCAAAGTTGGTCGCGCCAACACCGATGTGACGGTGCGCGATCCTGTAGTTCTGACGGCAACGCTGCCCCGTTTTCTGCTGAACGGCGATCGCGGCACGATGAACCTCGATCTCGACAATGTTGAAGGTGCTGCCGGCGATTACGTCATCAGCGTCAAGACATCGGGACCGGTCTCGCTGTCGGGTAATCCGGCAACGACGATGCGGCTCGCATCCAAGCAACGCAGCACGGTCGCGCTCGCCATCGATGCGCCGGGGGGTGCAGGTCAGGCCAATCTGAACGTCGACATCAAGGGACCGAATGGCCTCGCCCTCACGCGGCAATACGCGCTCGATGTAAAGCCCGCGACGCAAATTCTCGCGCGGCGTTCGGTGCGAACATTGGCAAAAGGCGAAAGCCTCACGCTGACCAACGATATGTTCGCCGATCTCGTACCGGGTACGGGCGGCGTGCAACTTTCTGTCGGTCTGTCCACGGCGCTCGATGCCGCAACCATTCTCAAGGCGCTGGATCGTTATCCGTTTGGCTGTTCCGAACAGATCACCAGCCGCGCGATGCCGTTGCTCTATGTCAACGACCTTGCCGTTGAAGCACATCTGGCAATGGACACCGCCGTCGATCATCGCATCAAGGATGCCATCGATCGTCTGCTTGCACGTCAAGGTTCAAACGGATCGTTCGGCCTGTGGTCGGCCGGTGGCGACGATGCTTGGCTCGATGCGTATGTAACTGACTTTTTGACACGAGCGCGCGAGAAAGGCTTTGCGGTGCCGGACGTTCTGTTCAAGACGGCGCTGGATCGCATCCGCAATTCCGTCGTGAATGCAGATGAGCCGGAGAAGGATGGCGGACGCGATCTCGCTTACGGTCTCTACGTGCTGGCGAAAAACGGTGCCGCTCCCATCGGTGACATGCGCTATCTCGCCGACACCAAGCTGAGCAACATCGCAACGCCGATTGCGAAGGCACAATTGGCGGCGGCGCTTGCGCTCGTCGGCGACCGGGCGCGTGCAGAGCGTGTCTATGCCAATGCCGTAGACAGCCTGCAGCCGAAGCCAGTGCTGGAATTCGGTCGCAGCGATTACGGGTCGTCGTTACGTGATGCTGCAGCACTTGTCTCGCTGGCCAGTGAAGGCAACGCGCCGAAGGCGACGCTCACGCTGGCGGTCGAGCGGGTCGAGGCTGCGCGCGGTCTCACGCCCTACACATCCACTCAGGAGAATGCATGGATGGTGCTGGCGTCACGCGCGCTCGCCAAGGAAGCAAACAGCGTGTCACTGTCGGTCGATGGAGCGCCGGTCAAGAGCGCGCTGTACCGCAGTTATCGAAGCGCCGAGATGGCGGCCAAACCGGTGCGGATTACCAATACCGGCGACACGCCGGTGCAGGCAGTCGTCTCGGTGACAGGTGCGCCGATTACGCCGGAGCCTGCAACGTCGAACGGCTTCAAGATCGAGCGCAACTATTTCACGCTTGACGGCAAACCGGCCGATTCGTCGAAAGCCAAGCAGAACGACCGCTTTGCCGTCGTGCTGAAGATCACCGAACCGAAACCTGAATTCGGTCATATCATGGTAGTGGATTATCTGCCGGCGGGTCTCGAGATCGACAATCCGAAGCTCGTGTCGTCGGGCGACACCGGTACGCTCGACTGGATCGAGGACGGCGAGGATCCGGACAATACCGAATTCCGTGACGATCGCTTCAACGCTTCCATTGAGCGCGCCAGCGATGACAGTCCGGTATTCACGGTCGCCTATGTGGTGCGCGCGGTATCGCCCGGCAAATACATGCTGCCGCAGGCCTATGTCGAGGACATGTACAATCCCTCGCGCTTCGGCCGCACTGGGACCGGGACGGTCGAGGTGCGCTCGGCAAAATGAGGCGGCCTGAAACCATAGCGACTGCATCGCTCCGCCAACGACATTGGCGTCGCGTAAGGCTTGCGTCTGTTGCGCTCGGTGGCGCAACTGTCGCGGGCTTGGTCGTGGCCGCGATCTGGATTTCATCGCTGCCGCCGTTGCCTCTTGATCAGGCGCGTCGTGCATCGACGGTCATTCTGGATCGCAACGGCAAATTGCTGCGCGCGTTCGCGATGGCAGACGGACGATGGCGCTTGCCCGTCAGCGCCGCGTCAAACGTCGATCCTGGATATGCCGAATTGCTGCTGACCTATGAAGATCGGCGTTTTCGATCCCATCTCGGTGTCGATCCGCTGGCGCTCGGGCGCGCCGCATTTCAGATAGCGACGCGCGGACATATTGTCTCCGGCGGCTCGACGATCACCATGCAGCTCGCGCGGCTGATGGAGCCGCGCCGGGAGCGTTCGATCTCTGCAAAATTGCGCCAGATCGTGCGTGCGCTGCAGATCGAGCGGCAATTGAGCAAAGACGAAATTCTCGATCTCTATCTCACGCTCGCGCCGTTCGGCGGCAATCTTGAAGGCGTGCGTGCCGCGTCGTTTGCGTATTTTGGCAAGGAGCCGAAGCGTCTGTCGCTTGCCGAGAGCGCGTTGCTGGTGGCGTTGCCGCAGTCACCGGAAACGCGGCGGCTGGATCGCTTTCCCGATGCCGCGCATGCCGCCCGCGATCGCGTGCTGGCGCGTATGGTCGCGGAAAATCGCGTATCGCGAGACGATGCCGATCATGCGTTGCTTGAGTCCGTTCCACGATTGCGCAAAGCGATGCCGCTGCTCGCGCCGCATGCCACCGATCAGGCAATTTCAAAGCTCAAGGATACGCCGGTCATCAGGCTTACGCTTGATTCAACCATCCAGAAAAACCTCGAAGCGCTCGCACGCGACCGCATGGCGGGATTTGGCGGCAATGTGTCGATGGGAATTCTCGCCGTCGACAATGCGACCGGCGAGATTCTGGCGCATGTCGGTGCGCCGGATTATTTCGATGCGAGGCGTGCAGGTCAGGTCGATATGACGCGCGCGGTGCGCTCGCCTGGCTCGACCTTAAAGCCGTTCATCTATGGCCTCGCATTCGAAGACGGCTTCGTGCACCCGGAAAGCCTGATCGGGGATCGTGCCATTCGCTACGGCTCCTACGCGCCGGAAAATTTCGACATGACGTTTCAGGGCACCGTCGGTGTGCGCCGTGCGTTGCAGATGTCGCTGAACGTTCCCGCGATTGCGTTGCTGGATCGCGTGGGATCGAGTCGGTTGACCGCGCGCATTCGCCAAGCGGGTGTGAATTTGATTTTGCCGAAGGACGAAGTGCCGGGACTCGCGATGGGATTGGGCGGTGTTGGCATCACGTTGAACGATCTGGTGCGGCTCTATGCCGGTTTGGCGCGACTGGGGAATGCGATGCCGCTTCGCGAACTCGTCAAGGACGATGCCGGCGAACCGGACGCGCGCCGGTTGATGGATCAGTCGGCCGCATGGCAGGTTGGCAACATTCTCATGGGAACACCGCCGCCAGATAACGCGCCGCATAACCGGATCGCGTTCAAGACCGGCACCAGTTACGGCTATCGCGATGCGTGGTCGATCGGGTTTGACGGGCGCATGACGATCGGTGTTTGGGTTGGGCGGCCCGATGGAGCGCCCGTTCCGGGGCTTGCAGGCCGCACAGCAGCGGCACCGATCCTGTTCGATGCCTTCGCCCGCACGAGCAAACTGCCAGCCGCGCTGCCGAAGCCACCCAAAGGCACGCTGATTTCCACCAATGCTAAGTTACCATTGCCGCTGCGACGGTTCCGGCCAGCCGGTGATTTCATCAGGACCGGTAGTGAGCAAGCTTTGCGGATCCAGTTCCCTCTCAACGGATCGCGGATCGATTCTTACGGCCCTGATGAGACGAGTGGTTCGGCGCTACCGGTGAAAGTCGCCGGAGGCGTTTTGCCGATGACCATGCTGGTCAATGGCGTCGCGGTCGGCGACATCGACAGCCGGCGGCAAAAACTGGTCGATCCCCCGGGGCGCGGATTCGTCAGGCTTACGGTGATGGACGCCACCGGCGCTGCCGACACAGTTGTCGTGCGAATTCAATAGACTAGCGCCAAGCGGTTGTCCCGTTGGCGGTTTCAGCGTATGCGGAACCGATGGCCGACATCTACCCAAGCCCCCGATTTGGCGCACCGCGCGAGCCTCCCGTCCGAAAAAATCCCGGTAGCGGACTTGTGAGCGTTCTGGATTTTGCTGCCGGCAGCCACGCGCGCGCAATCGGTTTGTTGGTCATCTGCGGCTTGCTGTTTTTCCTGCCGGGATTTTTCAATATTCCGCCTGTGGATCGCGACGAAGCGCGGTTTGCACAGGCCACCAAGCAGATGGTGGAGAGCAAGGACTTCGTCGACATCCGTTTTCAGGATGAGGTGCGCTACAAGAAGCCCGTTGGCATCTACTGGTTGCAGGCAGCCGCAGTCGAGACGGTTTCAAAACTTGGATTGCCTCGCGCGCAGGTGCGCATCTGGCTTTATCGCGTGCCATCGCTGATCGGAGCCATCGGCGCTGTGCTGCTGACATATTGGACTGCTCTTGGTTTTGTCACGCGGCGTGGCGCAATTCTCGCCGGCGTCATCATGTGCAGTTCGATTTTGCTCGGAGTTGAGGCGCGCCTTGCCAAGACCGATGCAATGCTTCTGCTTACGACGACCGCCGTGATGGGGTCGATGGCACGCGCGTATCTGACCTGGCAGCGGGGCGACGACACCGTGTCGCCGTCATGGACATTGCCGGCAATTTTCTGGACGGCGCTTGCGGGCGGAATTCTTCTTAAAGGCCCGCTGATCCTGATGTTCGTTGCACTGACGATCATCACTCTTGGAATTCTGGACCGCTCGGCGGCGTGGGTGTGGCGATTGCGTCCCCTCGTGGGCGTGATTTGGATGTTGCTGCTCGTACTGCCCTGGTTCGTGGCGATCTTCCTGAAGTCGGGCGAAAGCTTCTTCGCCAATTCGTTGGGCAACGACATGCTGAGCAAGATCGCAAGCCCGATGGAATCGCACGGCGCACCGCCGGGGCTTTATTTCGCGCTGTTCTGGGCAACGTTCTGGCCGGGTGCCGCGATGGCTGGCATGGCCGCGCCTGCCGTCTGGCGCGCGCGACGTGAGCCGGGCGCACAGTTCCTGCTGGCATGGGCCGTCCCGGCGTGGATTATCTTTGAACTGGTGATTACCAAGCTTCCGCATTATGTGCATTATGTGCTGCCGCTCTATCCGGCCATCGCGATCCTGATTGTCGGCGCACTCGAGAGACGTGTGTTGTCGCACATACCCTGGATCGTGCGTGGCTCTGCATGGTGGTTTGCCTTTCCGCTGATTGCATCGGTCGGATCGATCGTCGCTGCGATTGTACTTTTGCGTCAGCCGGAATTTCTCGCATGGCCATTTGCGGCTGGCGCCATGATTTTCGGATTGTTTGCTTGGTGGCTCTATGACGACCATCGGGCAGAGCGGTCGCTTCTCAATGCAGTCGGTGCGTCGTGGTTTGTGGCGGTCTGTATTTACGGTGTCGTACTGCCGTCACTGTCGCCGCTGTTTCCAAGCGTCCAGATTGCGCGGGCGCTTCGCAGCGTCGAATGCGTCGGTCCTGCCGCTGCGGCTGCGGGTTTCCAGGAGCCGAGTTTGGTATTCATGGTCGGCACCTCGACGCTTCTGACCAACGGGTCGGGTGCGGCGGATTTCCTCCTGCAGGGAAGTTGCCGCTATGCTTTGATCGAAGCGCGTGAGGAGCGGTCTTTCGCGCAGCGGGCGGAGGCGATCGGTTTGCGTTACGCAATCGGTGAACGCATCGAGGGCTACAACATCTCACAAGGTCGCGCGATTTCAGTGGCCGTGTTCCGTTCGGAAGGGACGGAGTAGTGGGGATTCAGACTGGCGTTCAGAAGCCCGCGCGATATTTGTTGCGATTGCTGTCGCTGGTGTGGCTATCCTTTCAGCGCTTGATCCGCGCGCCGTCTCATTCGCTCAGAGATCAAGCCCGGCGCGCGATTGCGCGGCGTTGGTTGTGGCTTGCCATTTTTACCGCAATCCTCGTTGGTGCCTTCATGTTGGCACTCGATGTGTCCGCAATCAGACTGATGCCCGCGCGGGGCAGCGGAACTCTGTGGCCTGTAAGAATTTTTACGGAATTTGCGAAATCAGCCTACGTGCTCTTCGCGCTCAGCGCTGCGCTGATCGTTATTGCTCTGACGATTCCACGACTGTCCGGCGGGTCGAGAATTGCATTGTCCGGGCTTGGCATTCGAATCCAATACATCTTCTTTTCTGTGCTGTTGGCGACGTTCATCGGAGAAATTCTCAAACTTTTGGTGGGAAGGGGCCGGCCTTTTGTTGGCGGCGACGCCAATGCTTTTAATTTTTCGCCCTTCGCACGTACGGAGGCGTTTTCAAGCTTTCCATCGGGACACGCGCTAACGGCATTTGCGCTGGCGTTTGCAGTCTCGTCGCTATGGCCTCGCCTCAATGTCGCGATGTGGGTCTTCGCCGTGTTGATTTGCCTAAGCCGGGTCGTTCTGCTGGCGCACCATCCAAGCGATGTTGTAGCAGGTGCCTTAGTTGGCGTTGTTGGCGCGATGTCGGTTCGGTATTGGTTTGCGGCGCGACGGCTCGGGTTCAAGATATTGAACGACGGCACGATCCTGCCGCTGCAGGGAGCGTCCGGCCATGCCCTCAAAAGGGTTGCCCGCGAGGCTTTCGCCACATAAGAAGCGGACGCCGGACGGCGATTTAAATCGGCCTTTCGTGCTCGGATTATATGGTCATGAACAAGCCGTCCACATCGTCAACACCTGCGGCCGTTGCCGTCTCAATTGTGGTGCCGGTTCGGAACGAAGAGAACAACATTTCGCCGTTGATCTCAGAAATCGCGTCAGCGCTTGATGGACGTTGGGATCATGAGATCGTCTACGTCAATGATGGTTCGACCGATGGAACGGCGGAGCGGCTGGCCAGCGAAATGCGCGTTCGAAAAAACTTGCGGCAAATCGCGCACGCGAAATCGTCCGGCCAGTCAGCGGCAGTCCGAAGCGGCGTCCGCGCGGCGCGGGGCGGCATCGTTGCAACGCTCGACGGCGATGGACAGAACAACCCGGCGTTCTTGCCGGATCTGATTTCGGCAATTGAAAAAGGCGGCGAGCGCGTGGGACTTGCGGCGGGTCAGCGCGTCGGTCGGAAAGATACCGGCTTCAAGCAAATGCAGTCACGTGTCGCCAACGGCATCCGCAATATGATCCTGCACGATGGAACGCGCGACACAGGGTGCGGGTTGAAAGCGTTTCGGCGCGATGTCTTTCTGTCGATGCCATATTTCGATGGGTTGCATCGCTTTCTTCCGGCGCTCGTCCGGCGCGAAGGTTTTGATATCGCGTATGTCGACGTTATCGACAGACCTCGGCACTCTGGTGTTTCAAACTACGGATTTTTCTTTCGTCTTTGGATCGGGATGATGGATCTCGCAGGGGTCTGGTGGCTTATCCGCCGCAAGAAGCCGACGCCGATTGCAACCGAGGTGAAATGATGCTGATTCAGTTCGGTCATATGATGAGCGACTATCTCTACGACGTGTTCGTGGCAAAGTTCGATTTCTGGCTGGCGTTCGGGTTGATCGCGCAGCTTCTATTCACCGCGCGGTTTCTTGTGCAGTGGATTTCAAGTGAACGCGCCGGCAATAGCGTCGTGCCGATGGCGTTCTGGTTTTTTTCGATGGGCGGCGGACTGATGACGCTGGTTTACGGCATCGCCAAGCGCGAGCCTGTCATCATCCTCGGTCAGAGTCTCGCAACGCTCATCTACATCCGCAACATCATGCTGATCATCAAGAACCGAGGTTCGGGTTCGAAGTCTGTCAGCTGACTTTTTTCAGCTTGCCGCGCGAAGTGCTGCAAATCCGCCTTCGAGATCGGCTTTCAAGTCATCGACATCTTCCAGTCCGATGTGGAAGCGCAACGTGGGACCTCCCGGATTCCATTTTGTCGCCGAGCGATACGTCGAGCAGTCGAACGGAATAACGAGGCTCTCAAAGCCGCCCCAGGAATAACCCATTCCGAAAAGTTTCACGGCGTCGAGCATCGCATCGACGGACTTCTGCGCAACTGGCTTTAGCACGACACTGAACAGTCCCGTCGCACCCGTGAAATCACGTTTCCAAATCGCGTGGCCGGGATCGCTCCCAAGTGCCGGATGAAGGACGCGCAAGACTTCGGGGCGGTTCGCGAGCCACTTCGCTAGGTCTAGCCCCGACTGTTGATGGTGCGCGAGACGAACCGACAAAGTGCGCAAGCCTCGTAACGCAAGAAACACATCGTCGGGTCCTGCGCAGACGCCTAGCAGCCGGATGGATTCCGCGATCAGAGGCCAAGCCTTCGCGTTGGCGGAGATCGTTCCAAACATGATGTCGGAGTGGCCACCGATATATTTTGTCGCCGCCTGAATGCTGACGTCGACGCCCTGATCAAGAGAACGATGGTAAAGCGGTGTTGCCCATGTGTTGTCATCTATCACGAGCGCGTGCTTGCGATGAGCGACTGCAGCGATCGCCGGAATGTCTGACATCTCGAAGGATTGCGAACCGGGCGCCTCGACGACGATAGCGCGCGTGTTCGATTTGAAATGGGACTCGATGCCGGCGCCGATCAGCGGATCGAAGTATGTCGTCTCCACGCCATAGCGCTTCAAGAATCCGTCGCAAAAATTCCTTGTCGGGCGATATGCGTTGTCGATCACGAGCAGATGATCGCCGGCCTTGAGAACGCCTAGCAGTGTCGTTGTGATCGCCGCGACTCCCGATGGAGCAAGGCCGACGCCGGCGCAGTTCGGGCCTTCCAGCGTCATCAAGGCATCTTGCAGCGCCTTGGTCGTCGGCGTGCCATGCCGCCCATACTGGAACTCGCCGCGATGGGCGTGCAAATCCTCTGCGGTAGGATAAAGGACGGTCGACCCGCGCACGACCGGGGGATTGATGAATCCCTTTTGCGCTGTTGTGTCGCGGCCCGATGTGACGAGTCCGGTTTGCGGCTTTGGCGGTTTCGACGCGCCGCCATCTTTAGAAGATTTCATCTGTTTGCCACGAAGCATTGCCTGTGGCGCTTAGTAAGCTGTTGGCGTCGGCCAACGTCAACCCCTTGACCCGGCGCGAGGTCCGTTCTGTTATGTTGACCAGACATTTAGCCGGATTTCGAGCATGGCGGATCGTGGGGATCGCGTTCGTCAATTAGCTTCGGCCCAGACCCTTCGGAAAGGCTTTCTTATGAAACGACTCCTGTTCGGCTTCGCATTTGCCGCCGCTGCTGTCGTTACGTTTAGCTCGCTCGCCACCGCGCAAGAGAAGCCGAAGGAACGCGGAACCCTTCAAAACGTCAAAGATCGCGGTACGTTGTCGTGCGGCGTCAGCCAGGGGTTGCCGGGCTTCTCCACGCCGGACGATAAGGGCAATTGGACGGGGCTCGATGTCGATGTCTGTCGCGCAATTGCCGCGGCCATTTTTGGCGACCCGACAAAGGTGAAATTTGTGCCATTGTCTGCGAAGGACCGTTTCACGGCGCTGCAATCCGGAGAAATCGACGTTCTGTCGCGCAATTCGACATGGACACTGTCCCGCGACACGTCGCTGGGCCTTAACTACACGGGCGTGACTTATTACGACGGGCAGGGATTTCGTGCAGCAAGGCACGACCAACGAGCAGAATGTTGCCGACTACTTCAAAGGCAACAACATGAAGTACGAGGTGATTGCGTTCGGCACTGCGGACGAAACCATCAAGGCATATGAGTCCGGACGATGTGACGTGTTCACGTCGGATGTTTCGCAGCTGTATGCTGAGCGTTTGAAACTCTCAGTTCCGGCCGATCATGGCGTACTTCCCGAGGTTATTTCGAAGGAGCCGCTTGGACCGGTGGTGCGCCACGGTGACGATCAGTGGTTCGACATTGTGAAGTGGACGTTGTTCGCCATGATCAACGCCGAAGAACTTGCGATCACCCAGAACAACGTCGATGAGATGGCGAATTCGCCGAAGCCGGAATTGAAACGCATCTTCGGCAGCGACGGCAATCTTGGAGAGCAGCTCGGGTTGACGAAGGATTGGGTGACGCGGATCATCAAGGCTGTCGGCAACTACGGGGAATCCTTTGATCGCAATGTCGGAGCAAGCTCGCAGCTCGGCATTGCGCGAGGTTTGAACAAGCTCTGGAATCAGGGCGGAATTCAATACGCGCCGCCGATCCGCTGATCCGTCATGGATTCCGCCGCGCGCAAACCGCCGCTGCAACTGGTTGCAAGGCTGCGGCGTGCGCTCGGAGGGCAGGCGGGCTGGAGCGGCGTTTTCATCCAGATCGCATTTGTCATCGTGCTTTTCGGGATCGGTTATGAAATCGTCGCGAACGCGCGCGAGAACTTGCAGGCCCAGCGCATCGCGTCCGGCTTCGGCTTTCTGTCGAACACCGCAGGCTTTGGTGTCAGCCAGTCGCTGATCCCGTATTCGGAGAGCGATACCTATGCCCGCGTCTTTCTCGTCGGGCTTGTGAACACGCTTGTTGTGTCGATCATCGGAATCGTTTTCGCCAGCATATTCGGGCTTGCGGTTGCACTGGGGCGGCTGTCGCCAAACTGGCTACTGTCGAAGATCTCAGCCGGCTATGTCGAGCTGATCCGCAACCTACCGCTGCTGTTTCAGATCCTGTTCTGGTATCTCGCGGTGCTGGCAACATTGCCGGGTCCGCGCCAAAGCGTTTCGCTTCTTGGAAGCGTGTTCATCAGCAATCGCGGTTTGGTTATGCCGAGACCGATCGCGCAAGGGAGCTTCGGTGTCGTTCTCGTCGCATTGGTGATTGGCATTGTGGCGTCGCTCGTCATGAGAGCCTATGCGCGGCACCGGCTTTTCAAATACGGGCAGAAATTGGAGATATGGTGGTTTGTGGCCGCCATGCTTTTTGGCCTGCCGTTGCTGGTCACGATGATATTCGGCGCGCCGATTAAATTCGAGATGCCCGAATTGAAAGGTTTCAATTTCGCGGGCGGATCGCGCATCGTTCCGGAATTCGTTGCGCTGCTGCTTGCGTTGTCGACCTACACCGGAGCTTTCATCGCCGAAATCGTTCGTGCCGGAATACAAGCGATTTCGAAAGGACAGATGGAAGCGGGTTCGTCGCTTGGCCTTTCGCGTGGCGAAACGCTGAGGCTAGTGATTATCCCGCAAGCCCTGCGCGTCATCCTGCCGCCGCTGACAAATCAATATCTCAACCTCACCAAGAACTCATCGCTTGCGGTTGCTATCGGTTATCCCGATCTCGTGTCGGTTTTCGCAGGAACAGCCCTCAGCCAGACCGGACAGGCGGTTGAGATCATCGCCCTCACCATGGGGGTCTATCTTCTGATCTCACTGGTCACGAGTGCGATCATGAGCTTTTACGGCTGGCGGCTTGGCCGGAGTCTTGGCGCATGACGGATATTCTCACGTCGTCTTATGTCCGGACAGAATTGACCGAGCCGCGCCGTGCGCCGATCAAGACGACGGGCGCTGGCGCTTTTTTCCGCGAACGGTTGTTCAGCACACCATTCAACATCACACTCACGATCGTCAGCGCGCTTTTATTGTGGTTCACAATCGTGCCTTCGGTAAAATTTCTGATCGTTGACGCGGTCTGGAGCGGAACGGATCGCACGGCGTGTCTGCAGGAAAATGCAGGTCGCGCCGTCGGCGCGTGCTGGCCTTTCATTCAGGCGAAGTTCGATCAGTTCGTTTACGGCTTCTATCCGGCGGCGGAACGATGGCGCGTCAATCTGACATTTGCGCTCGGCGCGTTATTGCTTCTGCCGCTGCTGATCCCGCGCGCGCCGGCGAAGGCGCTTAATTCCGGTTTATTTTTTGTCGCGTTTCCGGTTGTCGCGTTCTTTCTTCTGCGAGGCGGCGGCGTGCATGGATTTTTCAGTTCGCTTTGGATTGATTTTGCGATTGCGGCAATTGCCGCGTCTCTGCTGGCATTTTTTCTGACCGGCGGTGTTCGCAACGGCTGGCGCTCCCTCATCATGTGCGCGTTGGTTTTTTCAGGCGTGGCGATTGTGATCGCCGTCATGGGTCTGGATCGCGGTGGCTTGCCAATTGTGGATACGCGGCAGTGGGGCGGGCTACTTGTGACGCTGGTTGTCTCGGTGACAGGGATTGTCGCCTCGATGCCTGTCGGCATTGCGCTTGCGCTCGGGCGCCGTTCCACCATTCCGCTGATACGCGTGTTCTCGATTGCGTTCATCGAGTTCTGGCGCGGCGTACCGCTGATTACGGTTCTGTTTTTTGCGACCTATATGCTGCCGCTGTTTTTGCCCGGCAACTTTACTGTCGATGGACTGGTGCGTGTGCTGATCGGTATTGCGCTGTTCGCCGGTGCCTACAACGCCGAAGTCATTCGTGGCGGGCTGCAGGCGATTCCGCGTGGGCAACCTGAAGCCGCCAGTGCGCTCGGATTATCATATTGGAAAACGACCGGTCTCATCGTGATGCCGCAGGCGCTGCGTCATGTCATTCCTGGCTTGGTCAACAGCTTCATCGCGTTGTTCAAGGACACCACCCTGGTGCTGATCGTGGCGATCTTCGATCTGCTCGGTCAATTACGCGCCGCCTTCGCCGATCCGAACTGGGCGAGCCCGACGACGCTGTTCACCGGCTTTGCATTCACGGGCATGATCTATTTCGTGTTCTGTTTTGGAATGTCGCGCTATTCGCTGTTCGTCGAAAGCAGATTGAACGCCCACAGAAATGTCTGAGATCACATCATGAGCGACACAATCGTCAGCATTGCGGGCCTCAACAAATGGTTCGGCGATTTCCACGTGTTGCGCGACATCGACCTTTCGGTCGCGCGTGGCGAGCGCATCGTGATCTGCGGGCCGTCGGGCTCAGGCAAATCCACGTTGATACGCTGCATCAATGCCCTGGAGGAATTCCAGGAAGGCCGCATCGTCGTCGACGGTATTGAACTCGGCCCCAACCTTCGCCGCGTCGATGACGTGCGGCGCGAAGTCGGAATGGTGTTTCAGAGTTTCAACCTGTTTCCGCATCTCACGGTGCTCGAAAATTGCACGCTGGCGCCGATCTGGGTTCGCACCATTCCCAAGAAGCAGGCCGAAGCCGCCGCGATGAAATATCTGGAGCGCGTGCGCATTCCCGACAAAGCGAACAAGTATCCCGGTCAGATCTCAGGCGGCCAGCAGCAGCGCGTGGCGATTGCGCGCGCCTTGACGATGAATCCGAAGGTGATGCTGTTCGACGAGCCGACATCCGCGCTTGATCCCGAAATGGTCAAGGAGGTTCTCGACACCATGGTGGATCTGGCTAAAGACGGTATGACGATGCTGGTCGTCACACACGAAATGGGGTTTGCCAAGGAAATCGCGGATCGTGTTGTGTTTATGGATGCTGGCCAGATCGTCGAGGTCAACAAGCCGGATGAGTTTTTCTCGAACCCGCAACATGCGCGGACCAAACTGTTTCTCAGCCAAATCCTGCGTTAGGTTTTCTCGAACGGCGGCTTGATGGCGCTCTTGCGCTCCAGCCATTCCGGAACCGGGAGTTTTTTCGAGCGCAAAAATTCGGGATTGAACAGCTTCGACTGATAGCGCGTGCCGTAATCGCACAGCACCGTCACGATGGTATGGCCGGGGCCGAGGTCTTTCGCCAAACGTATCGCGCCAGCGACGTTGATGCCGGACGAGCCGCCAACACAGATGCCTTCATGTTCGAGCAGGTCGAACACGATCGGCACGGCCTCGGCGTCTTCGATCAGATAAGCCTTGTCGACTTTGATACCCTCGATGATCGGCGTCATGCGTCCAAGGCCGATGCCTTCGGTCACGGAGCCGCCTTCGGTCGATTTCATCTCACCGTGATCGAAATAATTATACATCGCGGCACCGCGGGGATCGGCGACGCCGATCATAATGTCTTTTTTCTTCTCGCGTAGAAATGTCGATGTTCCGGCGAGCGTGCCGCCGCTACCCACCGAGCAAATGAAACCATCGACCTTGCCGTTGGTCTGGTCCCAGATTTCGGGGCCGGTTGAGACGTAATGCGCCTTGCGGTTGTCGAGGTTGTTCCATTGATCGGCGAACAAAACGCCGTTCTTCTCGGTCTTGCGTAACTCGTCGGCAAGACGGCGGCCGACATGCTGGTAATTGTTAGGATTGTTAAAAGGGAGTGCCGGCACTTCGACTAGCTCCGCACCCAACAATCGCAGCACGTCTTTCTTTTCCTGGCTTTGCGTTTCCGGGATGACGATAATGGTTCGGTATCCGCGCGCTGCCGCGACGACGGCAAGGCCGATGCCGGTGTTGCCTGCGGTACTCTCGACGACGAGCCCTCCGGGTCGCAACTCGCCGCGCTTCTCCGCCTCAATAATCATCTGCTTGCCGGCGCGGTCCTTGACCGATTGGCCGGGATTCATGAACTCGGCCTTGCCGAGAATTTCGCAGCCAGTCTCCTTGGACGCACGCTTGAGTTTGATAAGCGGAGTGTTGCCGATGGCGTCGATAACGTCTTTGCGAATGTGCATGAAACCGAAGACCTGAACTGGATTGAGCAAGAGGTTGGGGATGCTGTTACAACCGTCAACCTAGTTGCGCACCTTATTGCAGGCAAGTGCAACCCGCGCAGGCGAGGTCCGCGCGCGAGGCCAGAGAACAGAAATGTCGCTTAGGTCGGTTTGGCGAATACAACTTGCCGGACATCGATATTGCCGGAAAGAAATCCCGCCTCGCAATAGGCAAGGTAATATTCCCATAGCCTGCGAAAGCGCTCGTCGAAACCGAGCGGAATAAGGTTGGGCCAAGCAGCGCGGAAATTGTCCCGCCATGTCGCCAGCGTTTTGGCGTAGTCCTCGCCGAAAATTCGCTCCCGAATGACCGGAACGCCGAATTTTTCGCCGAGCGATTTCAATATTTGCGGCGAGGGCAGCATACCACCGGGGAAAACATAACGTTGAATGAAATCCACTTCGCGTCGGTAATGTTTGAAGTAACGATCTTGAATCGTAATCGTCTGTATCCCCGCGAAACCGCCGGGCTTGAGTCTGTCGCGCAGCTGCGTGAAATATTGCGGCCAGAATTGTTCGCCGACAGCTTCGATCATTTCGATCGATGCGATGCGATCATATTGTCCCACTTCGTCGCGATAATCCTGAAACCGGATTTCGACCTTGTCGTTCAACCCGGCAGCCTGAATTCGCTTTTGCGCAAAGTCGCGCTGTTCGGTGCTGATCGTGAGGCCGACGACTTTGGCGTCGTAGTTCTTGGCGGCGTATTCTGCAAAGCCACCCCATCCGCAACCGATCTCCAGCACCTTTTGACCGGGCTGCAAACTGATCGCCTCTGCGAGACGGCGATATTTATTGTGTTGCGCAGCCGTCAGATCGTTTGTGCCGTCTTCAAATAGCGCAGATGAGTAAGTCATGCTCGGGTCGAGCCATGCCGAATAGAATTTATTGCCGATATCGTAATGTGCGTAGATGTTGCGTCGCGCCTGCCGCCTGGTATTGCGATTGAACCAGTGGCGGACGATCTGAACCATGCGCGCGAGCGGTTTGTCGCCGAGCATCGACTGAATGAGGTCGTGGTTGACGCAGAAAATGTAAAGAAACTGCGTAAGGTTCGGTGTGTCCCATTCGCGCCGCAGATAGGCTTCGGCAATCCCGATGTCGCCGCTACGCGCGAGGCGCCAAGCGAAATCATAATTGTGAATTGTCATTTCCGCAGCGGGGCCGGGCTCCTGACCGCCGCAGCGGAATTTGCGCCCATCCGGCAGCGTTACGTCGAGCGTTCCGCGTCTTAATTGCGCAACGAAGTTGAATGCCAGCCGAACCAGCCGCGGCGCATCATGCAGCTTGGCTGCAACATTCTCGGGTGTAATCTGAGTGAAGTCAGACATCGCGCAAATCCATCAGCGTGAAATGGCTCTGTGTCCGAGTCCTTCGGTTGCTAGTCCCTGAGTTCCTAGTCTGTTTTCGGCTGAACGTTGATCGTCCAGACTCGTTTTTTGCGGTCGTGCCACAAGTTTCGCGCCTTTGATCCACAGACGCAAGGCTTCCCAATGGATGGCGGCCAAAATTTTGAAAGTCACCAGGGGCAGGCTCACAAATGCACGCACCAGCCATAAGGTCGTCAAAGGCTCGCGTTTTCCATTGAAAGTAGCGGATAAAATTGGTCCCTCTGCGTCGGTTTCCAATATGCGTAATTTTACAAAATCCCGAGGTGCCGTGACGCGGAAATAATACCGCATCGCCATTTCGATAAAAGGCGAAACGTAGAACAGCTTGTTTTGTTCCTGTCTGACACCGGCTTGCGATAGCTCGCCGGGCCTCACCGGAAGCGCATAAGAGTGAATGTCGCCGAAAGTGTTGCGGACTTCATAGATCAGCATCGCCAGCGTGCCGTCGGCACGGCTGCAGAAGTAAACCGATAGCGGATTGAAGGTGTAACCAAACAGGCGCGGATAGCAGAGAAGCTGGATGTGTCCGCCCTCAAGATCAATACCGTGTTCGGTTGCCCGACGATTCACATGGTCACGCAATGACGATCCGTCACGGTCGCCGTGATCGCACTCATGGAAGCTATAGAGGGCTGCATGATTGACGCCGAACAGAACGGACATCCGGTTTGCGTCATCGAGTCGGTCGAGATCGATCAGCAGGCTGAAGACGCGGTAGTTAAATCGATGTCCCATCGGTTTGAGCCGCGCATGCATCACGTCACCGAAGTAAAGCGCGGCCGGGGCAGAGTGCCCAGCCACTAGCGCTTTATCTTCAGTTGCGTGATGCGTCATGCCTCACTCCGCAGCTTCTGCAAGATCCGGTGAAACTTCTCGCCACGGAACGGAAGCGCCGAGGGCTTCGGCAACGGCAAGACCCGATCTCAACCCGTCCTCATGAAAGCCGTATCCCGTCCACGCACCGCAAAACCAAGTATGGCGCTGGCCCTGAATGTCGCCAAGGCGTTTCTGAGCTGCGAATGCCGCTGTATCGTACTGGGGATGGTCGAACAGATAACGCCCGAAAGTGAGTTCTGGATCCGGCTCGAATGGAGGGTTGAGGCTGACGAAAAGCGGCATAATTTCGTCGATTCCTTGCAGCGGGTTCATCCAATATGTCACGGCCACATCGTTTGGCGCAGCATCTTTGCGCGTCCAGCGCAGAAGATTCCATGACGCCCATGCGTTCCTGCGTTTTGGCATCAGACGCGGGTCGCGATGCAGATAGGCGATATTCGGCGCATAGTGGATCGAACCCAGAATGTCGGTTTCGGCTTGCGTGGCGTCGGCCAGCATCGCAAGCGCCTGATCGCTATGGGATGCGATGACGACATGATCGTAGGTCTCAACGTGTCCCAAGCTATCGGTCACGGTCACACCATGGTCCGTTCGCTCAATCGCCGTCACGGCGCAGCCGAGGTGGAGTCTGTCACGAAACGCGGCGACGAGTTTTTCGACATAACGCTGGCTGCCGCCTTTGACCGTCCGCCAGATCGGCCTGTCATACTGCAGCAGACTGTGGTTCTGAAAAAACTCGATGAAATTCTCGGCCGGAAAATCGATCATCCGCTCAGAGGGCGCCGACCAGATCGCGGCCCCCATCGGTGCCAGATAATCCGTGAGCAGCCGCGGTGCGAACTTTCGCATTTTGAAATATTCGCCGAGCGTGAGCCCCTTCAGTGCGCCGGCCGCATAATCCTCGATGCTCTTGACGTTGAAGGTCAGAATATCGCGGAGCATCCACAAAAACGTCGGCGACAGCAGATTGCGCGGCTGCGCGAAAAGACCTTTCGCGGTATGGAGCCAAGTGTGGCCGCCGCCTTTCCATTCGAAACGGCGGTCCTTCGCGGTCAAGGCGAAGTCCATCTCGCTCGCTGTTGTTTCGACACCGAGATGAGCGAACATCGCGGTTAGTTCCGGGTAGTTGATTTCGTTGTAGACGATGAAGCCGATGTCGACGGCGATCGGAGTTCCATCGTAGTCGACGGTGACGGTGTGGCTGTGGCCGCCGGGTCTCAACTCGCGATCGTAGACTGTGACCGGATATCGCTGCGACAAAGCCCACGCAGCGGCGTTGCCGGCGATTCCCGTTCCAATAACTGCGATCCGCATTCCTAGCCCCTGTTCTCAACCGGCTTCCGAGATACGGGGAATTCCTGTTGGAGTTTCAGAAGGGTAGGCGCGCCGTCGGATCGTGCTGGCAGGTTGCAATCCTCTTGGTGGCCGCAACGCACATGAAATCTTCGTAAGAATTGTGGCCTTTCCCGATGCCGTCAATACGCGGAACGCTGGTATCCAAAGGTCAATCGCATGGGGCCGTTTGGGGCCATTTGGGGCCGTTGAAGATGTGAACGGGATTGCGCTTGTGTCGGCGTGTGTGGCTTGGGATGACTGTCGGGCCTCCGGTCACTCCGGTAGAATGCCGTCCAATCTTCCAGAGAGTAGACCGTCCGGTGTTGTTCCCCAGCGTTCAGTTCCTTGCCCATCCTGCACGCGGAACGCGGCGCTTTTTGGCGATTGGATTGGCATTTGCGGCGGCCGCCACTGCGGGCGGCTGCATCATCACTGCGGACGTTCCGAATGCGGCGCTGGACGTTCCTGATGCCTATAAATCGGCGATCATCGATCTCGACGAAGCGCCGCCCTCGCTCGACTGGTGGCGGGGATTCCGGTCGCCCGAACTCACCGTGCTGATGGAAGAAGCCCAACGGGTCAACCTAGATATCGCTGCGGCGACTGCACGCATCGTTCAGGCGGATGCGCTTGCGCATGAGGCGGGTACCGCACTTTTGCCGAGCGTGACCGGCGGTTTTTCCGGGTCGCGTTCGCGCTCATCGAAGAATACGGGCGTGATCAGCACCGGCAGTTCGGTCGGCGGTCGCACCGAAGTCACGAACCATACCGCGCAGCTGAACGCGAGTTACGAGATCGACTTCTGGAGCAAGAACCGCGATCTACTGCTGGCTGCCGAAGAAACCGCGAATGCCAATCGCTTTGATCGCGATGTCGTCGCACTCACGACCTTGGCGAGCGTCGCCAATGCCTACTTTCAGGTGATCGCATCGCAAGACCGCCTGCGAATTGCGAACAATAATATCGCAAGTGCGCAGCGTATCTTTAATGCAATCAAGGCGCGTGTGGATGTCGGGACGGGATCCGATCTCGACCTTGCGCAGCAAGAGAGCGTGCTCAACAATCAGAAGGCACTTGTCCCTCCGCTGAAACAGACGCTCGATCAGAACGCGAATGTGCTTGCGGTGCTGGTGGCACGGCCGCCGGAGCGTGTGAGATTGACAGGTGCTTCGCTGGGTCTGATCGCCATTCCGCGCGTGACGCCGGGCTTGCCGTCAGAATTGCTGATCCAGCGCCCGGACATTCGCCGGCAGGAAAATCAGCTTGCGTCCGCGACGGCCAATGTCGGCAGCGCTCGGGCCCAGTTTTTTCCGAGC
>JAPLPA010000524.1 GCA_026400415.1 Afipia sp.
CTGTAGCCCTCGCATTCAATCTCACGGGCGCCGGACTTCTCACTGCGGCGACGGCGTTGCCGGGAGGCGTTGCAATGGGGGCCGCCTTCGCGGGCATGTATCTCGGACAGTTTCTGCGCGCACGCATGGACGCGGAAACGTTCCGCCGCTGGTTTCTCATAGCGATGATGCTGCTTGGAATTTCTCTGGCGGGCGACATGCTGGCCAAGATTTACGGCTGACGTTGTTTACTTGAACAACGGCGTGCCGGGGATAAACGCATCGAACGCCGCCCAGAATTGCGAACGGAAGCGATCCTGCTCCTGCAGAATTTCGTGCTTAGCGCCCGCAATGACCAGATGCGAACCGCCACGCAGATGATAGGCGAATTCTTCGATTGCGGGCGTCGACACAACAACGTCGTTGCTCGCTGCCAGCATCAGGATCGGCTGGCGGATGCGCGCCGGATAATCGTTGCCGCGAAATTCCACCATCGTGCGAAAGGCAGCGTCAGCCCAGGCGACCGTCGGCGACGCAATCCCCAACGTCGGGTCTTCTTCATAAATCGCGGCGTTGCGTGCATAACGCACAACATCTGTCGTCAGCGGATTGTTGATGAAATTCGACGTGCCGGTGAGCACGGCGTTGCCGCCTGGAACGAAATGGCCGCCGAGCCCCATCCACCGCAACGCGCGGATCACAATGCGCACCGGCAGCTTCATGCTCGGTCCCGGCAGATCGATCATGGGTGCGGAAAGCACCATGCGGTCGAAATATCGTTTGCCGGCATGCGCGACGCGAAGCATGACCGCACCACCCATCGAATGCGCCAGCGCGAAGTATGGCGGCGGACAATCGGGCAGCACGATCTGATTGATGAAAGCCTCCACATCGATTTCGAAATCCGAAAAGCTGTGAACGTAGCCCTTGCGCGGATCGCGCAACTGCCGGGAAGAATGTCCCTGCCCGCGCCAGTCGATCATCGCCACCGCAAAGCCGCGCTCCTGCAGATCGCGCACCGTCTCGAAATATTTCTCGATGGATTCGCCGCGCCCGGCAAACACGCAGACCGTGCCTTTACGATTGGCCGGCGGCGGCCAGCGCGCGAAACGCAATTCCGCGCCGTCGGGCGTCGTGATGGTGCCGGTCACCGCGCCATCGGGAACGGGATTGGCGGGAATGGAAACGAGCGTCATGGCCGGGTGCCGATATGCGAGAAGTACTGAAAAACAAGGCCAAAACGACAAAAAGGCAAGTTGCAATCGCCCTCTTGAACCTCGCGAGGCCCCTCCCATATCACTTTCGTGCAGGCCACGACTAGGCTGCACGCAGAACGAAAACCCGGCCAACTGTGGCGGGTTGTCTGCTCTTTGAAAAAGAGTGGCGCGTTGTGCTCGGCGTTTCGGCTGTCGTCACGATTCCGTCTCGCCTGACATACGCGCTGGTCGCTCAACTTTGGAGGACTACCATGCGTACATTCGACCTTGCCCCCTTTTATCGTTCCACCATCGGTTTCGACCGGCTGTTTTCCCTGCTCGATCAGGCCAACGGCGACGGTGCGACGGGCTATCCGCCCTACAATATCGAGCGCACCGGTGAGAACGACTTCCGCATCTCTGTTGCGGTTTCAGGCTTTTCGCAAAATGAAATCTCGATCGTCGCCAAGGAAAACACCCTGACGATCAAGGGCGAAAAAGCCGCCAACGAAAACACCGAAGGCCAGTCCGAAGTGCTCTATCGCGGCATTGCCTCGCGCGCCTTCGAGCGTCAGTTCCAGCTTGCGGATTTCGTGCAGGTGAAGAACGCCACGCTGGAGAACGGCTTGCTCCATGTCGATCTCGTCCGCGAGATTCCGGAAGCGAAAAAGCCGCGCGTGATTCCGATATCTTCGTCGACGCCTGCGTCGCCCGTGATCGAAGGCAATAAAGTCGCGGCCTGAGCCGCGGCTTGATGTAATCTCCAAGACCTAATTTTTAGGTGAGAAAGCGTCCCGGTGCCCCGGGGCGCTTTTTTATTGCGCGGATTTTCGCCGCGATCACTCCAGCGTCTGCGCGTCGGGCATTCCCTGCGTCGGCCAGAGTTTCAATTCGGCGGCCGGCTTAACGTCCGGCTGCGGCGAAGACACAGGCTTCATTTCTGCATGTGCATCGGCAGGCTTGCCTTGCGGGGGCACGTCCATCGGAGCGCGTTCCGCGATTTTTGGCGTCACGATTTTTGGCGAGGGATCACGCTTGGCCACGCGCGGCAGCGGCTTCGGCGGTCGCGGTGCGGCGCTGAAATCCTGCGCGACCGGCGGCGGTCCGGGCGGACCGTAAATCACGCCAAGCTCGTCGTTGATCCGCGAATTCACCGCGAGCGCCGGAATGAAGCGGATGATCGCGCCGGTTCGTGCGTCGATAACGGCGCGGCCATCATCGCCACGCGGGTTGAGGACCGCGACCGTGTACACCCAGCCGCGCCGGTTGACCGGGCCCAGCAGCGAAAAGCCGGTCGAGCGAAGCATCCGCGCCACTTCAAGCGGCGGCACCGAAGGACCGTCGACAGGCGACTCGAACCGCGCCGGTGGAACCATCGCAAACGGCCCGCGTGGATACATAAACCTTGGCCGTGGTGGAGGCAGCAGGTCGTCGCCGACCCGGACATCCACCTCTACCTCGGGCAGTTGGACTTGAGGCATCGGGATGTCGCCGACAATCGGCAGCTCATCCGACGCTCGCACCGGTGCGCCGGCTAACCCCGCAAAAAAAACTGCTGCTGTGACAACGGCTCCGCAAAGCCGCACCGCTTTGAAAATGAAATCCATCCGCATCGCTCCCATACGACCCCCGACACATCACGGACCGCCCAAAGTCCGCGTGGACGGTCGTTTTTGAATCCGGCAGACCTTGGGCCGGACGGCGGCGGATTTGCCTCAAACGGGAGACGCTTCAAGGCAGGGCGCCGGACGCGGGCGAGCGGGGCTCAGAGGACTCCCCCGCGCTTGTGTGTTAGAAAAAAGTTTGGCAGTCTCGGCGGTAGGACAGTAATACTGTCGTAAATTCCGGGGTCGTCCGGCACAGCGTTTGCAGCGCTGGAATGCGTGCAAAGCCCAGAAGCAGCCAGAACGGCGACTGCGGGCTGCGATTTCTTAAGTTAGGCTCGTTTTGGCGCGAGCGGTGGCCCCGAAATCCGTTGCGGATTTTCAAAGAGGGTGCCGTGACCGCCCAAACTGCGGCCAAAATGGGCGAAGTTAGAATGCCGCTACGAGGCTTGAGGACAGTCGATGAGTGGGTTTGAGTTCGAGCGTGACGAAGTGGAGATGGGTCTGCCCGAGGCAACCCCCCCTTTGACTCAACCCGGACTCTCGCAGGAACCTGCCCGCGAGTGGACATATCGTCCGCCTGCGCTCGGCCTCTACGATCCCGCGCTGGAAAAGGATTCCTGCGGCGTCGGTTTCATCGCCAACATCAAAGGCAAGAAATCGCACCAGATCGTCTCCGACGCGATCAACATTCTTTGCAATCTCGAACATCGCGGTGCCGTCGGTGCCGATCCGCGTGCGGGCGACGGCGCGGGCATCCTCGTGCAAATTCCGCACGCCTTCTTCGCACGCAAGGCGAAGGACGCAGGCTTCACGCTGCCTGCAGCCGGTGAGTATGCCGTCGGCGCGCTGTTCATGCCGCGCGACAAGTCGTGGCGCAAAATTATCCAAAGCATCATCGCCGATCAGGCCAAAAGCGAAAAGCTGACGCTGCTCGGCTGGCGCGACGTGCCAACCGACAATTCATCGCTTGGAGAGACCGTCAAGCCGACCGAACCGCATTGCATGCAGGTGTTCATCGGGCGCGGCAAAGAGATCAAGAGCGAAGACGATTTCGAGCGCAAGCTCTACATCCTGCGCAAGTCGATCTCGCAGGCGATCTATCAACGCCGCGACCGTGGCCTCGCCGGTTATTATCCGGCGTCGCTGTCGTGCCGGACTGTCGTCTATAAAGGCATGTTCCTCGCCGACCAGCTCGGTAAGTATTATCCCGACCTGCACGAGAAAGATTTCGAGTCGGCGCTCGCACTGGTGCATCA
>JAPLPA010000304.1 GCA_026400415.1 Afipia sp.
GGACGTGAATCAGAATCTGGCCGGTATCGACGGCAGGAAAGAAGTTTCGTCCGAGAAACGGCACCAGCAGGAACGATGCAGCGATGAACGCCAGAAACCCCACGATAAACACCGGCCTGCGATCGAGTGCCATCGACAACAGGTCGCGATAACTTGCACGCACCCTCTCGAAATGCGCCTCGAAGGCACGCTGGAATTTCACCAGTGGATTCTTCGTAGGTTCCGGCGGCAACGGATTGCCCTGCGCATCGCGCGGATGAGCATGCAGCATGTAGAGCGCCATCGTCGGCACTAGTGTACGCGACAGGATGAAGGACCAGATCATCGCGAACATCACGGCTTCCGCCATCGGCACGAACAGGAAGCGCGACACGCCGGACAGGAAGAACATCGGCACGAACACGATACAGACGCACAGCATTGAGACGAAGGCCGGTGTGGCGATCTGGTCAGCGCCGTCCAGAATCGCCGGCTTCACGTCCTTGCCCTGCTCCAGATGCCAGTTGATGTTTTCCATCGTGACGGTTGCGTCATCGACCAGAATACCGACCGCGAGCGCCAAGCCACCGAGCGTCATGATGTTGAGCGTCTCACCGATCAGCGAGAGCATCACGATCGACCCCATCACCGACAAAGGAATCGACACGGCAATGATAAGCGTCGAGCGCCAGCTTCCCAGAAACAGCAGGATCATCACGCTGGTCAGTGCGGCGGCAAGAATGCCCTCGAACGCCACGCCCGCAATCGCGCCGCGCACGAAAATCGACTGATCGCCGATCAGTCCGACCTTCAGCGTGTCCGGCAACGCGGACTTCATGTCGATGATCTTCTGCTTGATGCCGGCGATGATATCGAGCGTCGAGATCGAACCGGCCTTCAGCACCATCATCAACACCGAGCGGTTGCCATCGACGTGCACGATATTGGTCTGCGGCGGATTGCCGTCGCGCACGGTCGCCACGTCGCGCACATAAACCATTGCGCCGTTGACGGCCTTGATCGGCAGGTCGCCCAGTTCCTGAATTCTCAGCGGCGAATTGTTGAGCTGGATATTGTATTCGAAGTTGCCGATCTTCTGCGTGCCGACCGGCGTAATGAGATTCTGCGCGGCCAGCGCCTGAGCCACGTCCTGCCCCGACAATCCCAGCGCCTGAAGCGCATTGGGAACGAGATCGATCTGAATCTGGCGCTGCTTGCCGCCGAACGGATACGGGATCGCAGCGCCCGGCACCGTGACCAGCGGGGTACGCAATTGGTTGATGCCCAAATCTGCGAGATTCTGTTCGGTCAGTCCGTCGCCTGACAAAGCGAGCTGGATGATCGGCACGGTCGAGGCGCTGTAGTTCAAAATCAGCGGCGGCGTCGCACCCGCGGGCATCTGCTTGATGAGCGTCTGCGAGATCGCAGTGACCTGCGCATTCGCGGTGCGAATATCGACATTGGGTTGGAAGAAAATCTTGATGATGCCGAACCCGTTATACGAGTTGGCGGCGATATGCTCGATGTCGTTGACGGTCGTGGTCAGCGCACGCTGGAACGGCGTCACGATGCGCCCGGACATCTGATCGGGCGGCAATCCGGTGTATTGCCAGACGACACCGATCACCGGAATTCCGATATTTGGGAAAATGTCGGTCGGCGTCCGCAAAGCGGCGAGCGGTCCCGTAATCATGAGCAGAAGCGCCATCACGACGAACGTGTAAGGGCGGCTCAGGGCAATTCGGACGAGAGCATTCATCGAGGCGGTTCTCGCGGGCAGGCTTCGCTTGTCGGGCGCGGCACGATCTGGTGCAAAACGCAATTTTTTGAGTGAGTTCTGGAGCCTGATCTACCTGAATCCAGCCCGTTCAGGCAACGTTACGTCGGTCACAGTCGCTTGTTCCGGCTGTTAAATTGGCCGAAGTACATGCTTTAGAGACATAAAATGCGGCTTCTCACAACACCATCTGTGTCTGCGTCACGAGCGCAACCAGTTTGCCCTCACTTGTCGTGAGCCGCGTCTGCCACACCTGCGTGCGCCGTCCCAGATGAACCGGCGTGGCGGTGGCCGTCACTGTCGTCCCAGCCTTTGCGCCACCGAGAAAATTCGTTTTGCTTTCGATCGTCGTCGTTCCCTGCGCCTCGGGCGGCAGGTTGATGATGGTTGCAGCAGCACCGACGGAATCCGCGAATGCCATCACGGCGCCGCCGTGAACGGTGTGACCGAGCGTGCACAGATCCTCGCGCACCAGCATGGTGGCAACTACCTTCTCCTTCGCGACCTCCGTGAACGTCACGCCCATCAGCTGCGCAAGCGGCATCGGCCGCGACTGGATCATCTCAAGCAAGCCCATAACAAACTCCTGCGGTCACCTATGCGACTATGAGAATCGCGGCGGCCCAGCTACGATCGCACAAGCCGCACCGGCCACAGGATTTTAACATGAGCCGCAACGTTCTCTATGCTCTGGTTGGCGCGCTTGTCGTCGCGACCGCCGTGCTTGGCTATAAGGTCTATCAAGACAACAAGGAACCGCAGGGATTGCAGATCAATCTCGGACCCGGCGGCGTGAAGATTCAGAACAAGTGAAATCGATCATCCTGAGTGCAGCGCAGCGTTGGCTCGCCGCTGTCATCGTTGGGCTCGTTTTTGCCGCCGGTGCCACGCCTTCGTGGGCCGACCTGGTGATGCGCGAAAACGAAATCGTCAATCTGCGGCTCGGACAAAAGGTGTTTGTCGACGACGGCGTCTGCCCGGCAGGCCAGATCAAACTGGTCACAGGCACAAAGCTCGCTGTCGGCGGCGTGCTGCCCACCAAGCAATGCGTCGAGCGCAAAGGGATCAAGCGCTGAGCGCGTCCGCGGCCCCACGGCATCGCGTCGATTCTCAATTCCACAAGACAATTTTACGAATTTGATCGCTTTATCAGACACCGAAGCGCGCCGACTTTTCGCACCTGCAGCGTGACGGTTCCGGTTCCATGGCAGTAGCTTGATACCTGCGCGGCGGGTGTGTCCGGCGCTGCGTACCTGAAACTTAATGCCGGACCGGGGGAGACTTCGCCATGTCGGCTGCGGTTATCAATATCATTATTCAGCTCATAGCAGGAGCCATCGGCGGCAACGCCGCAGGCGGCGCCATGAAAAATATCGATCTCGGCACGCTTGGAAATACGATTGCGGGTGCCATCGGCGGCGGTGTCGGCGGACAAATTCTGGCGGCGCTCGTTCCGATGCTGGCCAATGCAGGCTCGACGATGGATATCGGCGCGATTGCCGGTCAGGCCGTCGGCGGCGGTGTCGCCGGTGCAATCGTCACCGCCATCGTTGGTGCGATCAAGAACAAGGCTGCGTAGCGCGAAACGACATTGCGAGGACGGAACAACGTCCTCGCAATTTCTTCTTGGACCTTACCCCGAAATGAAATCTCCGCACTTCTGGATGGTGTCGCTGCCGCCCCACGGCATGACCGGCACGGATGATGTGGAGTTCTTCGGCGAGCCATCGATCAGCCTGTCCGAATAGACCATGTAGACCAGCACGTTTCGTTTGGCATCGCATCCGCGCACGATCTGCATCTTCTTGAAAAACAGCGAACGGCTTTGCCGGAACATGTCGTCGCCCTGCGCCATCTTGGATTTGAAGCGGATCGGTGCAATCTGACGGCACGCCAGCGACACATCCGAGACCTGCTCGGCCAGACCGAGCCAGCCGGTCACGCCGCCTTTTTCGGGGACCGTGAAATGGCAGGCGACCCCCTCCACCTCCGGGTCATCGATCCCGTACGTGGCGAGCTTGTCGTTCGGCGTCAGGAACTTGAATACGGTCGAGCGGCGGAAGATCAGGTCCGGCTCGTCGGCCGCCGAGGCCGTGGACACCATCGAGAGAGGCGCCCCGGCCAGCCAAAACACGGCGGTAGCAATCGGGAACCAGCGCCAGCCGGGCACGGCCCGCAAGCGGTTGGACAGGGATTTCATCGCATTTCGCTCCGGAAAACCGGCCCTGATGGCGGGCCATTGAACCGCTGATGTGGGGTCGCGCGGTTTCCACGCAACCGTGGCCCTCAACCGATGCGGCATATCGCCGGCTCAACGCTTTTTGCACCCTTAAAGGATAGCTTTTTGGCCACAGCCGGAGATAAAGCGTTCGTACCAAGGCGGATCGGCTGGTGAACGTTTTGGCGGTCTGCGACACTGAATAATATTGGAATCAATGGGGGAATTCGGGCGTGGGCGATATTCGATTGACGACAGTCCGGCACGGCGCCCTCCTCGGCACAGCTCTAATCCTCAGTCTGGCGGTCCCCGCAGAAGCGCAGATCTTCTGGCCCAGTCAGCGCGCAGAAGCCGTTCGGGTCGAGCGCAAGAAAATCCGCTATGCGCGCCAGCGCACGCCGAAGGTCACCGAAGTTGCAAAGGAAACGTCGAAGCCAGTCGGCCCGACATTCATTTCGATCTCGATCGATAAGCAGCAATTGAAGATCTACGACAACAACGGCGTTTACGCCGAGTCCCCTGTTTCAACCGGCATGCCGGGACATTCCACGCCGATGGGTGTGTTCAGCGTAATCGGAAAAGAAGTTTTCCATCGCTCCAACATCTACAGCGGCGCACCGATGCCGCACATGCAGCGCATCACCTGGTCAGGCGTCGCCATGCATGAAGGCGTATTGCCGGGCCGCCCCGCGTCGCACGGCTGCATCCGTTTGCCCGGCGCATTCGCAACGCGCCTGTTCGGCTGGACCAAGATGGGCGCGCGCGTCGTCATCACGCCCGATACCATGACGCCCGCTGAATTCTCGCACCGGCTGCTTGTGACGCAAAAGCCTGAAAGCGCCGATCCGAATATGCCGATCGCGTCCAGCAAACCCGCGACCGTCGTTGCGACACCGAAAGCCGACAAGGCAGATGCGTCTGCGGCGTCTGAACTGCGGCTGACAACGGGAAGCGGCGACGGCGCGAAAAAGAGCGACGAAGTCAAGACCGCTGACGCCAGCGGCACGATGGTCGCAAAGCCCGATACATCCGCTGACGCAAAGACCGAGATCAAGATCGACAAGGATCAGGCGCGTCCGCGGGATGACGACAAATCATCCGCCGCAACTTTGCCCGCGCCGCGCCCGACCCCCGGCATGGCCGAGTTCGTCGGACCGATCAAACCGAATACCGGTCAGGTCGCCGCTTACGTAAGCCGCAAGGAAGGCAAGCTGTTCGTGCGTCCGTTTTCACGGTGAAGTCCGAAGATGACGGCAAGCTGCAGTGGACCGCCGTGTCGCTGCCCGCACCTTCGCGTGCCGCAAAGCGAGCCGAGGCTGAATATACGCGCAAGAAGCAAGTCGCTGTACCGGATGTTCCTCCGCAGCAGCCAAATACTGCGACGGAAGCGCTCGACCGCATCACCATTCCGGATGAAGCGATGAAGCGCCTTGCGTCGGTGCTGGCACCGGGCGGCTCGCTGGTTGTGTCCGATGAAGGTCTAGGGTCGGAGACCGGCGAAGGCACCGATTTCATCGTGCATCTGCGCTAACTCTGCCGCTTGCCGGCATTGGATTTGATCGCCTCGCTGCGCTAGAAGCGCACGCATGATTGCGGCTTCTAAAGACATCCCATCGGCCGAAACGCGCGCGGGCGGGCGTCGCGACGCCTTCGCGCGACTGACGCCATTCGGATGGAACGGCGGCCTCGCGATCATTTTGATCGGGCTGACGCTGTCGTTCGTCCTCGCCGGCTATTACGTCATCTACTGGCGCAATGCCGACATGGATTTCATGATCGTCTATAACGCGCTGGCGATGAACGACGGTAAGCCGCAGCTGTTCGTCGATCATCCGGGCTACTTCACGATTTTATCCGTGAAGGCGTGGTTCGCGTCGATGCATGCGCTGGGGCTGCTCGATGGTTGGAAACTGTCGTCGATCCCATCTGCGCTGAATCTGCCAGCTTTCGATGCGGCGATGTCGAGTGCGATCCGCGCCGGACGCATTGTGGCGTTTCTGACCGGGATCGTATTCGTCGGGATCTATGCAGCGCTGATCCGCCATGTCGTCCGCGACTGGCGCGTTGCGCTGTTGGCGACATTTGCGTTTGCTTTTTCCGGCGGCGTCGCCGTTCAGATTCGCATCCTGCGCAGCGAGATGATCGCCGGCGGTTTCTTTGTATTCGCGATGCTGATGCTCATTATCGTCGCAAAGCGCGCGACGCCATGGCGTCCCCTCGCCATTGCGGCAGCGGCGGCACTGTGCGTCTTCGGCATGGAAAACAAAGTGCAGCTTATTCTGCTGATCGCTGCACTTCCCTTTCTGATGTTGACCTTCGGCAGTTCGGACGGTGCGAGCGACAGTTTCTGGAATCGATCTCCGCGCGCGTGGCTTGCAACGGCAGCATCCGCGGTCGTCGCAGCACTTGCATTCTGTGCAGCGCTGCCGCTGATACGCGCTGGCCTCGATCCGGTGGCGACGTCAGCCGCCTACCTGCGGCCCTTGTTGCTCGGAACACTCGGCGTCTATCAGGTCGCACTGCTGGTATGGATCGGCGGCTGCATGATCGCCTACGCCGTGATCTGGCGCGTGAGCCTGACGGAAACACTGACGGCGATGTTTGCTGTCATCGCAGGCGCGTCAATCGCGCTGCTTGCACTCAACATCCAATACAATGTCGGCAACGTGGTCGCCGTCATCAATCCTGTCGAGAAGATGCTGACCTTTGCGGGCACGGACCCGAGCTCCACCGCAGCAGGCCAGCAATTCCTTGCAGCGCTCGGCCCGCTGATCGGCCACGTCAAAAGCGTGCTCGCCCGCTACACGTTCGTGCTGTTCACTTCACCGCGCCCGACGGTATTTCTGGTTTGGCTAATCTTGCCCGGCATCGTCGTTGCGTGGCGGCGAGGCGCGCGGCAGTCAGCCCTTCAAGCGACGTTACTTTTGCTGGCGTCAATCGGAATTGACGCGCTTGGCGTTCAGCGTGGACTGAAGACGGAATATTTTATCTTCACCGATCCGCTGATTATTCTGGCGGGGGCATTGCTACTCGACCGGCTTGACGATGTGCGCTGGGCGCGGTGGACTTATCCCATCGCCGTCGCATTGATTGTCGTCCACGTCGCGATCAGTCAGGCCGAGCCGGTAAAGCATGTGCTCAAGAAAAGCGGGCCGGAGTACATTTGCGAGTGGAATCAATTCTACGAGCCGGAACTGCCGCTGCCTTGGTGTGAGTTGCCGCCCAAGAAACCCTAGAGCGAAACGTAACGCCGGATTGATCGTACCTCAGTGCGAAATGCTGTAGTCTTCAGTGAAACAGCGAGGCTCATCATGATCGACCGCAGGCAATTTCTCGCAGCAGCGCTTGCCGCAAGCGCAAGTCCAGTTGCCGCGCAGCGCGCGCTGGCGCAGGCCGCGATGAGCCGTATTACGGCCTACGGATTTTCCTTCGAAGGGTTGAACGGCGACCGCATTCGTCTCGGCGACTATGCGGGCAAGCCGCTGATGGTCGTGAACACGGCCTCGCAATGCGGATACACGCCGCAGTTCGCCGGCCTGCAGGAACTCTGGTCGCAATTTCACGAGCGCGGGTTTGCAATCGTCGGCGTCCCCTCCAACGATTTCGGCGGACAGGAACCGGGCGGCGCTGCGGAGATCGCCAAGACGGCGGGCGACACCTATCACGTCGCCTTCCCGATTGCGGCCAAGACCGTGGTGAAGGGACCGGATGCGCACCCGTTCTACAAATGGGCGGCGCTGGAGCGTCCCGCCGAACTGCCGTCGTGGAACTTTCATAAATACCTGATCGGGCGCGACGGCTATATCGCCGACGTTTTTGCCTCGAAAGTCGAGCCGACCGACACGCGGGTGATTGCCGCAATTGCGCGTAACCTGACGGTCTGACCGCCACTGTGGCGGAAAAGCTCCGCCGATTAACCTTGAACGGCATCAATGCTTTCTGCGCCGAAAAGGCGTTGGCGCGGCCCCCGGCATGGCGCTAGGTTAGGAATTCGTTAACAGCTTTTTCCGCCGGGCATCACGGCTCCCAGGGGGCTTTCCGGCCAGTTCAACAGTCGCGTTGCGTCAGCGTTCAGGGGAGTTTTCATGCGTATCAAGGCAGTTCTCGTCGCCAGTGCGA
>JAPLPA010000446.1 GCA_026400415.1 Afipia sp.
CCTCGAAACTCTATCGATGCTGCTGAATTCTCTTGGGAATCTCCCATCTATTTCTCTTGGGAAAAGCCTCTTTGGCCGGTTGCCCTCGCAGGCCCGTCTCGCCATTGTCTGACGGTTCGAGGCGCATCCCGCGACTCAGTTATGATGGATTAAGGGTGCTATAGCCCTGTCCCGGCGAAGGAATTCAGCCTTCACCAAAAGAGCAAAATCGCATGAAACTGACGCGTCTTCGCCTTCACGGATTCAAGTCCTTTGTCGAGCCGACCGACTTTCTGATTGAACCGGGGCTCACGGGCGTCGTCGGTCCAAACGGCTGCGGCAAATCGAATTTGGTCGAGGCACTGCGTTGGGCGATGGGCGAGACTTCGCACAAGTCGCTCCGCGCCGCCGACATGGACTCCGTTATCTTTGCGGGCTCCGGTAATCGTCCGGCGCGCAACCACGCCGAAGTCGCGATGACCATCGACAATTCGGATCGTTCGGCACCCTCTGCCATGAACGACCAGGAGACGCTGGAAATTTCACGCCGCATCGAGCGGGAAGCCGGTTCGGTCTATCGTATCAACGGCCGCGACGTGCGTGCGCGTGACGTGCAGATTCTGTTTGCCGACGCTGCGACTGGCGCGCGGTCACCGGCTCTGGTTCACCAGGGCAAGATCGGTGAAATCATTCAGGCGCGACCCGACCAGCGTCGCCGCGTGCTGGAAGATGCCGCAGGTGTCGCCGGCTTGCATGCCCGCCGCCACGAAGCCGAACTGCGCCTCAAGGCGGCCGAGACAAATCTTTTGCGCGTCGAGGATGTGATCGGCCAGTTGGCGGGACAAATCGACGGCCTGAAGAAGCAGGCGCGTCAGGCCATTCGCTATCGCGAAGTTGCAGCCAAGGTCCGCAAGGCCGAGGCCATGCTGTTTCATCTGCGCTGGGTGCAATCGCATGCCGACGTCGCAGACGCCGGCAAGACTCACGATCTGAATGTGAGGGAACAGGCCGAACGCGTTCGCGAGCAGGCCGAGGCCGCCCGCATTCAGGCAGTGCGTGCCTCGGAATTGCCGGCGCTGCGCGACAATGAAGCCCGCGCTGCTGCAGGGCTTCAACGCCTCACCAATGCGCGCGAACTATTGGACCGCGAAGAAGAACGCGCCAAAGAGCGCGTCAACGAACTCGATCGGCGATTGACGCAATTTGCCGCCGACATCGAACGCGAACAACGCCAGCTGTCGGATGCCGATGTCGCACTGGGACGTCTGGATTCCGAAGATGGCGTGCTGAAGAGCGAGCTCAAGTCGCGTGTCGAGAAACGCAGTGGCATGGATGCACGCGTTTCCGATGCCGAAGCCACATTGGCTGCAGCCGAACGGACATTCTCCGAGTTGACGACAGCGCTTGCGGACCTTTCGGCAAAGCGTACTCAGCTTGAGACCAGCGTCCGAACGCACAAGGATCGCATTGCGAAGCTCGATCAGGACATCGCAAACGTTCAGGGCGATGTTCAAAAACTGACTACAGAGACCGCCGGGTTAGGTGATCTTGTTGTGCTGACTGCGGCAATGACCGCCGCCCAGAAAACTCTGGATCAGGCGCAGGCCAGCGCGCAGACCGGCGAAGCCACTCACGTCGCCGCGCGCGCCAAGCTCGAAGCCGCGCGCGTGCCGCTTTCGGAAGCGGAAAAGCGTCTTCAGCGCCTTGAAACCGAAGCGAATACGATTTCGAAACTCGTTCACGGCGAGACCAAGAATCTCTGGCCTCCCATCATCGACGGCGTCAGCGTCGGCAAAGGCTACGAGAAAGCGCTCGGAGCCGCACTTGGCGACGATCTCGACGCACCGGTCGATCCCACCGCGCCAATGCGCTGGTCCGACATTGGCGTTGTCGATGGCGACCCATCTTTACCCGATGGGATCGACGCATTGTCCGCGCATGTCGAGGCTCCGCCCGAACTCGCGCGGCGTTTGGCCCAGATCGGCGTTGTCGGCCGCGACCGCGGCGCTCAACTGGCTTCCAAACTCAAGACCGGTCAGCGCCTCGTCTCAAAGGAAGGCGATTTGTGGCGATGGGACGGTTTCGTAGCCGCAGCCCATGCTCCAACCGGCGCAGCGCGGCGTCTGGCTGAACGCGCCCGCCTCGTCGATATCGAAACCGAGATCGAACAGGCGCGCACCGACGCCGTCGCCAAGCGAAAAGCACTCGACGCCGCCGAAGCAGAACTCAAAGCCGCATCCGCCAATGAGGCCACTGCGCGCGAGGCTGCAAGGTCTGCGCAACGCGACGCCGATGCGGCGCGTGAACGTCATGTCACAGCTGAACGCGAGATCAGTCGGCATGCGGCCAAACGTTCTGCGCTCGATGAAGCTCATACTCGGCTGACTGCAGATCGCACCGAAGCCGAAAGTTCTCATCGCACTTCGTTTGCGTCGCTGAACGAAATGCCCGCGAGTGCTGCCACGGAAACACAACTCGCAACCGCTCGCGGCAAGATGGAAGGTCATCGCAAGACTGCGGCCGACGTCCGCGCCGAAGCGCAGGCACTTGCGCGTGAGGCCGAACTTGCCGATCGTCGCGTGCAGGCCATTCTGGCAGAGCGCAAGGAATGGCAGACCCGCAAGGAAAACGCAGCCGCGCAGATCTCGACCGTCGAAACACGCGTGCAGGAAGTAAAAACCGAACGCGCCGAACTGGAAAATGCGCCGGCGGCATTTACGGAAAAACGCCGCGCGCTCATCACCGAGATCGAAACCGCCGAAGCCGGACGCCGCACCGCAGCCGATGCGCTCGCGGCAGCCGAAACCCTGATGGCGGAAACCGATAAGGCGGCGCGGGCCTCGTTGGACGCACTCTCCGCTGCGCGCGAAGCCTGCGCACGTTCGGAAGAACGCATGGACGGCACCAAACGCCGTCTCGAAGATATCGAACGCGAAATCCGCGATATGCTCGAAGTCGAGCCGCAAGGCGTTGCGGCGTTGGCCGAGATCGTTCCCGGCGCCGAATTGCCGCCCGTGACTGACATCGAAACCGATCTTGAAAAAATGCGTCGCGACCGTGAACGACTTGGTGCCGTCAATTTGCGCGCCGAGGAAGAATTGCGCGAGGTTGAGGCGCAGCATCTTACTCTGACGACCGAACGTGACGATCTGGTGGAAGCTATCAAGCGGCTGCGTCAGGGCATCCAGAGCCTCAATAAGGAAGCACGTGAGCGCTTGCTCGCATCATTCGAGGTGGTCAACAATCACTTCAAGCGCCTGTTCAAGGAACTGTTCGGCGGCGGCGAAGCCGAACTGCACCTGATCGAGAGCGACGATCCGCTGGAAGCTGGACTCGAGATTATCGCCAAACCTCCCGGCAAGAAGCCGCAGACGCTGTCGCTGTTGTCCGGCGGCGAGCAAGCGCTGACGGCGTTGGCTTTGATTTTTGCAGTGTTTCTGACAAATCCTGCACCGATCTGCGTGCTGGACGAAGTCGATGCGCCGCTCGACGATCACAATGTGGAGCGTTTCTGCAACCTGCTGCATGAGATGACCCGCTCGACCGAGACGCGCTTCATCATCATCACGCATAATCCGATCACGATGGCGCGCATGAACCGGCTGTTTGGCGTCACCATGGCGGAGCGCGGCGTATCGCAATTGGTGTCGGTCGATCTGGAAAGCGCGGTTAAAATCCTCGACCAGAACGTGGCATAATCGCTTCAGGCCGTGACCGGCCTGAGGATAGCATGACGCCCGATCTTCCTGCCGAACTCAAAGCAGCCCTTGAACGCAAGGCGGAAGGCCTGTCGCGCAATGACGCGGCGCGGCGCGCCAACGTGATTTCGCAAGCCTATCGCGGTGGTGGCGATTCAAAAGCGATCCGGTCCGACGACGATGCGCTCGCCTATGCGCTGGCACGGATGCCAGCCACCTATGCGGCGCTTGCCGCGTGTCTGAGCGCGATGATCGAAACCCGCCCGGACTTCGCACCCGCAAGCCTGCTTGATGTCGGCGCGGGACCCGGAACCGCCACATGGGCGGCTGCCGAGGCGCTCTCATCTTTGCGCGCGTTTACGCTGCTCGATTCCAATATGTCTCTACGCAATCTCGCAATAGACGTCGCGCGCTCGGCCTCACGCCTGTCCGAGATCGATTACCGACAGGGCGATGCGGTCAAACTTCTTGCCGATGCGCCGAACGCCGATCTGGTCGTTGCGAGTTATCTTGTCGGCGAACTTGGGACCGCCGAGCGATTAAGACTTGCCGACGCGATGTGGTCGAAGACCAGCGACACGCTCATGATCGTCGAACCCGGCACGCCCGCCGGATATGCGCGCATTATAGAATTGCGCGCGTGTCTTATTGCTGCGGGCGCGCATGTCGCAGCACCTTGTCCACATGACAATGCCTGTCCTCTTATTGCGCCGGACTGGTGCCATTTTTCACAACGTTTAGCCCGCTCGCGCGCGCACAAACATCTCAAGGGTGCGGAGCTTCCCTACGAGGACGAAAAATTCAGCTATGTCGTGCTGTCACGCAAAACAATCGTCCGGCGTCGGGCGCGCATTCTGGCACAACCGAAAATATCGAAGGTCGCGGTCACCATCAAACTCTGCACCACGAGCGGCATCGAAGCAGAAAATGTTCCACATCGCGACAAGACAAATTATTCCCGCGCAAAAAAATTAAATTGGGGCGATGCGTTAGACGAGAAAAAATCCACACCGGAATAATTTTGCCGCCTCGGGTTTCATCCAGTGACGCGTTCGCGTCCCTAAATCATCCATCAGGAGTATAACTGCGATGTCTCGTACATTCGCCGCAGTAGCGGCTTTGACTTTTATTCTGACCACTGCGGCGTCGGCGCAGATGTTGAAGACCGCCGACACGCCAAAGGGCAAGACCTTCGTCGACGCCAAAGGCATGACGCTCTACACCTTCGATAAGGACGCGGGCGGCAAGTCAATGTGCAACGGGCCTTGCGCCGAAAACTGGCCGGCACTTGCAGCCGCCGACGATGCCAAGCCGACCGCCGACATGACCGTAGTCGTGCGCGACGACGGAAAGAAGATGTGGGCGTATAAGGGCAAGCCGCTTTACACTTTCAAGAAGGATGCGGCTCCCGGCGACATCAACGGCGACGGCTTCCTCAATGGCGCATGGCATCTCGCAACGCCCTGATCCACTGGCGCATCGCCAATCGGCCAATCCCGCCCCCCCACAAGGGGCGGGATTTTTCTGAAGTGAAAGCAACGTCATTAGGACGCGAATTGGCTCCAAAATGGCGGTTCCTTGCCATAAAACATCCGCTGGCACGTTAACGAAGTCCGCAGGATTAACCCTAACCTCGGTGTAAGGAATTGAATTATCCCTTGTTTCTGCCATGCTCCATCGGAAACCAGTGAAGTGGAAGCGCCGCGCGGGGTGTTTTTCAGGCACCATCGAGTTGCAATAGTGTCGTATCGTTCGCGTCAGTAGCGTAGCGCGTTAGGGAATTTTATGGCGAAGCCGGCAGTCATTGTGGTGGGCGCGGATAAGGGCGGGGTCGGCAAGACAACCGTCTCGCGCACTGTGCTAGACTATTTCAGCGCGAACAACATTCCGGCGCGAGCTTTCGACACGGAATCACCGCGCGGAACGCTGAAACGGTTTCACCCAGATATCACCGAGATCGTCGACGTGACCAGCACGTCCGATCAGATGAAAATCTTCGATACGCTGAACACCTCGGGCAATGCCGTCACTGTCATCGACGTTCGCGCCGGACTGATGTCGCCGACCCTAGTCTCGCTGCGCGATATTGGTTTTCTCGACGCGGCTAAGTCCGGTCAGATTACCTTCGCGGTGTTTCACATTCTCGGACCATCCATCGCCTCGTTGGATGAAATCGCCGAGACCGCGAATTTCATGGACGGTGCCAAGTATTTCCTGGTGAAGAATTTCATCAACAATACAAGCTTCTTCGAATGGGATCAGGCGACTTACAATTCGTATTTCCGGCGCATCAAGAACGCTACCGAGATCACGATTCCGAAGCTCAATGAAATGGCCTATGAGCAGGTCGAAGTTTCTTCCGTGCCGTTCCTGAAATTTGTCGCCAATAAAGGCACACGAGACGAGGCTGCGAACTACTCGTTCGTGCTGCGCGGCTATGTGCGTCACTGGCTCGGCAACGTCTGGAGCGAGTTCGACCGCATCAAGCTCACAGAAATCATCGGCGCGAAAGAAAAGAGCATTCCGCGCATCATTGGCGAGAACTGATTAGCGGTATAAAGCGCGATGCGGCGCACGCCTGTCTATATCGTCTGCTCGCCACGCCCGGATGTCGGCAAGACGCTCCTCGCACGGCTTTTGACCGAATTCCTGCTCCTTCAAAACGGCGCGGTGACGGCTTTCGACATCAATTTGCGCGAACCCTCGCTGCTCGACTATCTCCCAGAATTGACCGAGACCGCGCTGATCACCGACACGTTCGGGCAGATGGCGCTTATGGATCGGCTCGTGCTGAATGACGGCGTCGCCAAAGTGATCGATCTGGGCTTCCATGCCTTCGACGATTTCTTCAGAATCGCAGGCGAGATCGGATACATGAAGGAAGCCGAGCGCCGTGGGGTCGAGCCTATTTTGCTTTTTTTTGCGGGCAACGATCGCACCTCGACACGCGCCTGGTCGATGCTGCACAAGAACTTTCCGCGCATTGCGATTGTGCCGGTGGACAATGATCACGTCCTGCGTGGCGCGTTGCCCGAGATCTATGCCGGCTCGCGCCCGCTGAAAATCACCGCATTGCCGGCGTTTCTCAAAACCTTCATCGGCCGGGCGAATTTTTCATTCACCGAGTATCTGCGCTCCACCCTCGACCAGTCTTCGGAACTGCATAAATGGGTGCGGACGAATTACACCAACTTCCGTGAACTGGAGTTGACCTTGATCCTGCACAAGATGTGAAAGCTTAATGCCCTTCGAACGTCATCAGCGTTCGTACCGGCACGTCCATCGCGCGTAGCTTTGCCGCACCGCCAAGCTCCGGAAGATCGATGATGAAACACGCAGCGATTACATTGGCACCGATCTGACGCAATAATTTTACCGCGCCCTCAGCCGTACCGCCCGTCGCGATCAGGTCGTCGATAAGGATGACGCGCTCGCCTTTCTCGATTGCGTCGGCATGCACTTCCATTTCATCGAGACCGTATTCCAGCGAATAGGCAATCTTCACGGTGGTATGCGGCAGCTTGCCTTTCTTGCGGATCGGCACAAAACCGGCTGACACTTGATGCGCCACCGCGCCACCTAGAATGAAGCCGCGCGCTTCCATGCCGGCGACCTTGTCGATCTTCGAGCCTGCCCAGGGCTGCACCAATTCATCGACCGCGCGGCGAAACGCGCGTGCATTTCCCAGCAGCGTCGTGATGTCGCGAAACATGATGCCGGGCTTTGGATAATCCGGAATGGTGCGGATCGAGGCTTTGAGATCGTTTTCGAGGGTCATGTTGCTACTTTCAAAATCCGGCAGGAATTTATATCTCAAATATTGGCGCGCTGTCCGAGCCGGAATGCATTCTCCACAATCCGCAGGCCCACATCGCCTTGCAGCGACATCAGCGACTCTGGATGGAATTGCACACCGCCGACAGGCAGCGTTTTATGCTCGATGGCCATCGCGATGCCGTCTTCGGTGCTTGCCGTCACCTGCAGCACGTCCGGCATGCCGTCGCGCTCGACATACAGCGAGTGATAGCGGCCGATCACCACCTCGTTCGGCAAATTGCCCATCAGCGTGCCGCCACGCACCTGAACGCGCGAGGGGCGGCCATGGGCCGGTGTGGCCAACTGCGACAGATGTCCGCCGAAATATTCGCCGATAGCCTGGACACCGAGACAGACGCCGAAAATCGGCAGCTTCTTTTCCAACGTCACGCTGACCTCCGCGCCGACCTGCCGGAAATAATCCGCCAGCATGTGGACGAAGGAATCGTCGTGATCGATCAGCAGAACTTTTTTTCCTGAACCTGTCGCGTCCGGCGCGAAAGCTGATAGCGGCTTTGGTGGATCGCCGCGCAACGCCTGAAACAACGCTGCCGCCTTGGTCTGGCATTCTTTCTCTTCGGCAACAGGATCGCTGTCGAACAGCAGCGTTGCACCGACGCGCACTTCAGCAAGGCCGTCTTTCATGCGAATGGTTCGAATTGTAAGACCCGTATTGATCGTGCCATCGAAGCCGATGAAGCCAAGCGCACCGGCATACCAACGCCGGGACGAGCGCTCATGATCTTCCACGAATTGCATCGCCCACAATTTCGGCGCACCCGTCACCGTCACCGCCCAGCAATGCGTCAGAAACGCGTCGATGGAATCGAAGCCGGGACGTAGCATTCCTTCGACGTGATCGACGGTATGAAACAGCTTAGAGTATGTTTCGATTTGGCGTCGCGCCAGAACCTTGATCGATCCCGGCTCGCAGACGCGGGCCTTGTCGTTACGATCGACGTCGGTACACATGTTGAGTTCGAATTCGTCTTTCTCCGAATTCAGCAATTCCTGAATCTGCTTGGCATCGCCGATGGCGTCTGCGCCGCGCGCGATCGTTCCGGAAATCGGACAGGTCTCGATGCGCTTGCCGTCGGAGCGCACGAACATTTCCGGCGATGCCGCCACCAGAAATTCGCCGTCGCCAAGATTGATCAGCGCTCCGTAAGGAGAAGGATTGATGACGCACAATCGTTGAAAAACTTCGGCGGGCGTGCGGTCGCATTGCTCGCCGAACAGCTGACCCGGCACGGCCTCGAACAAATCCCCGCGCGCGAACGCCTTGCGCGCAGTCTCCACTGTAGCCTGATAGACGCCCGGCGCGTGATCGGCAAAACCCTGACGGTTGCTCTTGGCGTAAACGCTCTGCGGTGTTTCACGGCTGAGACGCTGGGTGGATTTCCCGTTCCACGCAAATTCATAACTCAGGATCGTGCCGCGTCCCGTCGCGCGGTCATAAGCGAGAATGCGATCGGGAACATAAAGCACGATGTCGCGCTGATCGACCTCGCGCGCGCGTTTCTGCAAAAGGTCTTCCATCTGGAACACCAGATCGTAGGCGAACGCGCCGAACAGTCCGAGCAACGGATCGTTCGGTGAGCTGAATGCCGTGATCACGTCGCGCACCAGCGACATGATGGAGGCACGTCGGGTACGCTGATCTTCCTCAATCGGGGCGGCACCACGCT
>JAPLPA010000514.1 GCA_026400415.1 Afipia sp.
GCGAGGCTGTGATGTCTAACGAGACTGTCTACACACCTAAGGAAGCTGCGAGTTATCTGCGCACTTCCACGTCTACGCTTGCCAAGCGTCGTATCTACGGTTCTTCACCCAAATTCTGTCGTATCGGACGAGCTATTCGTTATCGCAAGTGCGATCTCGATGAATATCTAGCGTCAACATGCGTATCTTCGACGTCGGAAAAGTGGGGTCAGAAATGACCAGCAAGAAGGTGTTCACTGGTTGGTCAAGCGCTGGCTCGCGAAAGACAGCAAAGTCGAACGCTCCCACGAAAATGGTTGGAAGCAGTCCAGTTAAAGCGATTAAGGCAAAAAAAGGCAAACCGAAAGAAGAGTGGGTGCTGCCTGAATCAATCAGCGCGGACATTGAACGTTTGCGTAAATTGTTGCCGCCCAAGATCGACCCAGTCTACCGTTACCTGAGGGAAATCGTGGCGACCCTTGCAAAGTGGCAGGAAGCCGAAAACTGGAATAATATCAGGGGCGACATTTATGCATTCTACGACAAATATTTGCCGCCTCGCACGAAACGATCATTGTATCGCGTAATTCTCGAGATGACCGCCGGGAAGCATACGAAAAGTCAGGTGATATCTAGACGTCTTGCCGTCCTCCAATACGCATCCTTGAAAGGAGTGACGTCGGACAAGTTCTACAAGTTTGTAGGTGGCACATCCATCAACGAGATTGTCGAAGCGGCCGGCGCTATAAAGAAGTCCGAGAAGGCAAGGAAGACTAAAAAGCCACAGTAACGCATCGGCATAGTCAGCGCCCAGAGGAAGTGCCGCACGGTTGCGGCATTCCTCTGGGCGATCGTTTTTCGCCATAGAGACTGCGGATAGCGCAGAGCAGGCTTGGACTCTGCTCCGTTTTGTCGAGCGTCGCTTCAATCGTTGAATGCCGAACGATTAGCGGCTTGTTTCGGACAGAGACCAGGTGCTACTGGCGCGGCAAGATCGCCTTGAGGCGGTCCGGTGCGATTAGCCAAAATCGCGGCTTTAAGTATCGGCTGCCATCGACATATAGCGTGATCGGCAGCTGCGTTGTGCCGGCATGGCCGTGGCCTCCGATGATGGCGCCGTGCAACTTTAGCTTTGCAACGACCCTTTCGGCGGCAGACTTGGAACCGCACAAACGTCGCAGAGCTTTATCGCGAAGACCTAGGACATCCTGATCTTTGTAACGCGCACGGACGCCGATCATGTCAGGAGTGAGAGTAACTCGCTTGCTTTTTCCGATAGAAATAACATTGAACGCGGCTCCGTCGTCCGCAAGTCGCGTCAAGGTTCTTATGGTCTTTTCCGTCATCTCGTCGGGCGCGTGCAATGTAGCGTATGCGCGGTAGTAGCATCTGCTGATGGCTCGCATCGGCCAATCGTTGGGCCAGGGTAGTAAGCCGGCCTTTACTGCAAGTTTTCCGACCGCGTAGACCAGCGCAAATTTCTTTGCAAAGCGGCGATCATAAGCGGTGCTTGCCGGAGTAAGAACTTTGCTCAGAAAATGCTCCGAATAAGCGTGGAGTGCGTCTGATTGATCGGTATTCAGCAAAACTTTAAGCCATGCGGGGAAGAGATGGCCGTAATTTTGCGCTACTCCATCCTCAAGTTGCTTCGCAAGTTCGTGGGGCCTTAGGTCAGAATCTTCGGCACGGTCAAAGATGCCGCCTTTCGCAAGAGTCGGCAACGGTATGTCGATGAAGCGCACTCGCTCGCCCGGGGTTCGGGCTGTCTTGCTATCTTTGAAGTATACATCGCTTAGGTGAGGACCGCCGGTTAGAGCGAAAGTCGACCAGGTTGATTGATGGAATCCTTTTTCACGAGCGACGGTGCTGGA
>JAPLPA010000205.1:0-1028 GCA_026400415.1 Afipia sp.
GTCAGGCCGGCTATTATTCGGCGGTCACGACCTATCTCAACGTCGTGAAAAAAGTCGGCACCACCGACGGCGATAAAGTTATGGCCGAGTTGAAGAACACCACGGTCAACGACATGTTCGCCACCAACGGTAAAATCCGCGCGGATGGCTTGATGGAACACGAGATGTACGTGATGCAGGTCAAGACGCCTGAGGAGTCAAAAACCCCTTGGGATTACTTCAAGGTGGTGCAGAAGATGTCCGGCGAGGAAGCCTTCGGAAAGCTCTCGGACAACAAGACGTGCCCGCTTCTGACGCAGTAGGCATCGCCGACCTCGATGCAATGTCATCAGGACATATTGGCCGGGACGCCATTGGCATCCCGGCCGTTTTGTTGCGATTGCATCGTCAGCATGCTTCACACGGGCCATTGAAATGCGCTAGGTCACGAGCGCGCTTTTCCATTCGCCGAATTGACTGATTTCGACGCAGGATAAACCCGACTTATGGCCCGCCGGATCGCCGCCGCCTATCACATGGACCCGACATCGGGCCTCGCGCTGACGACGCGGCGGCTTGCGGTGTTCTCATTGGTGGCAACGATCGTGTCCGTCGCGATTGTGCGGTTCGGTTTTCTCGATTTCAAACCAGCGCTCGCGACCTTCTTCGGCGCATTGGCCTTGGCGGGGCTATCCATCCTGGTTGGTTTCGCGGCTTTCGCGGCGATCTGGCAGGATGGCTCGCGCGGCATGAGCATCATCCTTCTCGCATTCCTGATCGACGCGGTGATCCTCGCCTACCCGACCTATATTTTTTATCAGTATCGCAAACTGCCTCCCATCCATGACATCACAACAGATCCTATCGATCCGCCGCGCTTCGATGCGCTGGCGCGGCTACGCGCTGGCGATGGAGCCAATTCCGCTGTCTATGCCGGCCTCTATTCCGCCGAGCAGCAGCGCCGGGCGTATCCGGATATTGAACCCATTATCCTTGAGGTCACGCCGCAGCGCGCATACGAGATCGCGCTTCAGGTCGTCAATCGCCGC
>JAPLPA010000205.1:1090-4982 GCA_026400415.1 Afipia sp.
GTTGCGCGCACGCCGGTGATGGGATTTCGCGAAGATGTGTCGATCCGCGTGATCCCGGACAGCGAAGGTGCGCGCGTCGATATTCGTTCGTCGTCGCGCTATTTCGAACACGATCTCGGCTCGAACGCCGCGCGCATTGCCAAGTTTTCCGAGGACATGAATGAGGTCGTCGATAACGCGCGACCTGCAAAGAAGAGTCTGGTGCCTGCGGCCAAGGCTCAGGTCAAAGGCGCGCCCAAGCGGTAAGTTCCCCCGATGACGGGATCGCCGTCGGTGGCAACAACGCCGCGCGCGACAAGATCTTCCAAATGCGCAAGCACCGAATAACCCGCCGCTCCCATGAGCCGCGGATCGATGCCGATATAGCTCGCGCGCACGATGGTGGGGATATCGGCTTCGCCCTTGGCCAGACGATGCAGGATCGAGACTTCGCGCGCCTTGCGGTGACGGATGAGAAATTTCACGAACCGCACGGCATCGGGAATTTCAGGCCCGTGGCCGGAAAAATACAATTGCTCGTCGCGGTGCGTGAGCTTTTCGAGCGAGGCCATGTAATCGACCATCGACCCGTCGGGTGGGGCGACAATCGACGTCGACCAGCCCATCACATGATCGCCGATGAACATCAGCTTTCGTTCCGGCCATGCGAACGCCATGTGATTTGCCGTATGGCCCGGCGTCGAAATGGCTTCGAGCGTCCAGCCGTCGCCTCGGATGATCTCGCCGTCCTTCAAAATGACGTCGGGGCGGAAATCCCAATCGCCGCCGGATTCGGTCGTGCGCGTCTCAGACGCGTAGGCCGGACGCGACGCGCGAACCTTCGCCCCTGTCGCCGCTGCGAGGCGCGCCGCATTCGGCGAGTGATCGCGGTGTGTATGCGTGACAAGAATATGGGTGACAGTCTCGCCGCGCACGGCATCGAGCAATGCCTTCGCGTGAGCCTCGTCGTCCGGGCCAGGATCGATGATCGCAACGTTGCCTCGACCTACGATGTAGCTCACCGTCCCGGTGAAAGTGAACGGCGACGGATTGTTACATAATATGCGTCGTACGCCGGGCACAACCTCGTCGACCACGCCGGGCGCGAGCGGAAAGTTCCGGTTGAACGGAATGTCGTCTTCGGTGCTCACGCGAAATTCCCGGCGTTTAGAAGAACGCCTGAATGCCGGTGATGGCGCGGCCAAGGATCAGCGCATGCACGTCGTGCGTGCCTTCATACGTGTTGACCGTCTCGAGATTCTGCGCGTGGCGCATCACGTGATACTCGCTCGAAATGCCGTTGCCGCCATGCATGTCGCGCGCGATGCGGGCAATGTCGAGCGCCTTGCCGCAATTATTGCGCTTCATGATTGAAATCATTTCCGGCGCCATCTTGCCTTCGTCCATCAGGCGCCCGACGCGAAGCGATCCCTGAAGCCCGAGCGTGATCTCAGTTTCCATGTCGGCGAGTTTCTTCTGCACAAGCTGGGTTGCGGCCAGCGGACGTCCGAACTGCTTGCGGTCGAGAACGTACTGGCGCGCGCGGTGGAAGCAATCTTCCGCAGCACCCATCGCGCCCCATGAAATGCCGTAGCGCGCGCGGTTGAGACAGCCGAAAGGACCTGCCAATCCAGAGACGTTCGGAAGAAGATTTTCTTCCGGCACAACGACGCCGTCCATGACGACTTCGCCGGTGATGGAGGCGCGCAGCGACAACTTACCGCCGATCTTCGGCGCAGACAGCCCCTTCATACCCTTTTCAAGAATGAAGCCACGCACCTTGTTATCGTGCGCGGCGGATTTCGCCCACACCACGAACACATCCGCGATGGGAGAGTTGGAAATCCACATTTTTGAGCCCGTGAGCCGATAACCGTCGGACACTTTCTCGGCGCGCGTCTTCATGCCGTCGGGATCGGAGCCGGCATCGGGTTCGGTCAGGCCAAAACAGCCAACCCATTCGCCCGATGCCAACTTGGGGAGATATTTCTTCCGCTGTGTTTCGTCGCCGTACGCATAGATCGGATACATCACGAGCGAGGACTGCACGCTGTTCATCGAGCGGTATCCGGAGTCGACGCGCTCGATCTCGCGATTGACGAGACCGTAAGCCACATAACCCGCATTGGCACAGCCGTATTCTTCCGGCAGGCTGACGCCCAGCAAACCAAGCTCACCCATCTCGTTGAAAATCGCGCGGTCGGATTTTTCTTCCAGATAGGCCTGCGTGATGCGCGGCATCAGCTTGTCCTGCGCATAGGCACGCGCGGTGTCGCGGATCATGCGCTCGTCTTCGGTGAGCTGCTCGTCGAGCAGGAACGGATCGTCCCACTGAAACGATACCTTTGCGGGCTTGTCCTTGGTCTGTGGGCGCGCACTCATGGAAGTGTCCTTTCAGACAAATTCTGTGTTCAAGAATTTACGATAGATCGTCGGCAAAAGGTTGCAAGTCAAAAACCAGTTCCGCATCGCGAACTTGATTGGCCGTCAGCCGTCGAACGGCTCGTTGGCGACGATCTCGATGCCAAAACCTGACAGCCCCTTATAGTCGTGGACCGATGAGGTGAGATGGCGAATGGATGTGACGCCGAGATCGCGCAGGATTTGCGCGCCGACGCCGACTTCGCGCCATTGCTTATTACGATCGTCCTCCGCCGAGTGTGCGCCGTCGAGCGGAGCCACCGGAACGCCTGCTGCGCCGTCACGCAAATAAATCAGAACGCCGCTGCCGTTCTTCTTGAAATGCTCAAGCGTCGCGCGGACACGATCAGGGCCGCTGAAAAGATCGCGAACGATATTGGGCTTGTGCAAACGCGTCAGCACGTTCTTGCCGTCGCCGACGCCTTTATAAACCATCGCCAAATGATAGATCGGATCGAACGGTGAGCGATACGCATAGACGTCGAGCGGACCAATCGGGCTGTCGGTCGTGAAAGAGGACACGCGTTCGATGAGCTTTTCCCGCGCCTGCCGGTAGGCAATCATGTCCGCAATGGTGACATGCTTGAGCTTGTGATGCTTCGCAAATGCCGCGACCTGCTCGCCGCCCTTCATCACCGTGCCGTCGTCGTTCATCAATTCGCTGATGACGCCAACAAGGGGCAGATCGCACATTTTGCAAAGATCGACGGCAGCTTCGGTATGGCCGGAGCGCAGCAGGACGCCACCATCCTTGGCGATCAGCGGAAAAATATGACCCGGCCGCGCAAAGTCGGCGGCACCCGCATTCGGATTGGCAAGCGCGCGACAGCACGACGTCCGCTCTTCGGCCGAAATGCCCGTCGTCATGCCCGGCTTGTAATCGATCGAAACCGTGAACGCAGTGCTGTGGTTTGAATCGTTGTTTGCGACCATCGGATCGAGCCGCAGCCGTCGCGCATTCTCGGTTGTGATAGGCGCGCAGACGATGCCGGAGGTGTGGCGGATGATGAAGGCCATCTTCTCCGCCGTGCAAAGCGTCGCAGCAACAATCAGGTCGCCCTCGCCTTCACGGTCGTCGTCATCGGTCACGACAACAATCTCGCCGGCGGCAAAGGCTTTTAATACTTCGGGAATCGGATGAGCCATGGACCTGAACTCTACACTTAACTTCTCGACGACAGAGATCGTATGGCGCAGGGCGGGCGCTGGTGCAACTCCCCTCGCTTCATAGCCGCCATACATTCAGGCTGGCTGCTTTAGGCCGATGTTTCAAACAGATGCCGGATGGGCCGCAGCACGCCGAAGCGTTAAGGCAGGACTTCCTGCCGCTTTGCCAGCAGCTGGTCCATTTCCTCGCGCTTGTCGGCCAGCAGCCGCTTATCGGCAGCTTCGATGACTTTATAAAGCTCATGCGCATCGCTGATACGGGTCACGGTCACGTAATCCGCGCCCGCTGCATAAAGATCACCGACGTCATGCAGCAAATCTGCCG
>JAPLPA010000205.1:5018-10403 GCA_026400415.1 Afipia sp.
TCTGCCGTCGACACGATCTTTGCCTTGGGATTGATCGAGCGGACATGGCGCACCAGCTTTTCATTGTTGGCGCCCTTGAGGAGCGCGTCCGGCACGCTGAGGATAATCAGCTCGGCGTTTCCGACACCGGCATGCGTCAGGGTATCTATGTTGCTGATGTCGCCATAGACGACATGGATTCCGCGCTCATTGAGCGTCCTGAAAACGTCCGGATTGAAATCGACGACGCTGATCTGATCGAGCATCGATTTGTTCTGCCGCTCGATCTCGGCCAGCAGCGCGCTCGCGGCCCGGAAAAATCCGAGGATCACGATACGTCTTGCCGAGCCGTGACCGGCATCGCCGGCCTCGCCGTCGTGGCTGTGATCGAGATCGCGAAACCCGATGCGCTTCAGGCCACCGATGGCCAACCGCGATATGTCGTCGCTGCGCATGATCGCGAAAGTGCTCATCACGGCGAGAATGACAAAAGCAAATGACGCCGCACTCGCGGTTTGCGCTTTAATATGGCCCGCAGAGACGCCGACCTGAATCACGACCAGCGAGAATTCGCTGATCTGCGAAAGATTGAGCGCGGGCAACAGGCTGGCGCGCAAGCCCTGCTTCATCGCGTATAAAGGCACAAAGGTCGTCACCATCCGGCTGAAGACCGTAAAGACTGAGATGATGAGCGCCAGACCGATCACCGACGAGGTTGGAATCGGAATTGTCATGCCAAGAGCCACAAAGAACAGCGTGATGAAGAAATCGCGCAGCGTCGTTACTTTGGCCGTGACATCGAGCGCGTAAGGAAAAGTCGAGAGCGACACGCCTGCAACCAGCGATCCCATTTCCCGCGACAGATGCAGTTGCTCGGCGATCTCGCCGATCAGAAAGCACCACGCCAGCGCACCCAGCATAATGAGTTCGGGACGACGCGCGATCTGGTGGAAAATTTTCGGCAACACGAAGCGGCTGAGAACCAGCGCGGTCGCAACCAGAGCAACAACGCGGCCCACGGAAAGCAACACGATGCCGATCTGCAGATTGCCGAGACTCGGTTGGACTGCAAGAAACAGGATCGCAAAAATGTCCTGCAACACCAGAACGCCGAGCGTTATACGCCCCGGCAGCGTGTCAAGTTCGCGTTTCTCGTACAGCACTTTTACGATAATGACGGTTGATGACAACGCGCAGGCGATTGTGAGGTAGAGCGCGTCAAATCCGCCGCCGCCCATCGGCAACCCGATGGCCATGAAAAAGGCAATTCCCAGAACACAACCGCCGACCAATTGTCCCCCGGCGGCGAAAAGAATGACGCGCCCTGCGCGAATGATTTTTTTCAGATCGATTTCCAGCCCGATCATGAACAGCATGAAAATCAGGCCCAGTTCGGAGATTGTCGCAATCGATTCCTGTGATTTGACCCATCCCATGCCGTACGGGCCGATGACGAATCCGCCGACCAGATAAGCAAGGATCAGCGGCTGGCGCGAAAAGTGCGCAACAAGGCCCAGGCCCCACGCGAACAAAATGCAAAAACGTGATATCGCGAATGAGTTCGTGCATGCCTTCGAACCGAACGGTGCATTGAGTGAGAGCAAGCCGAGCGAAGGCTCACTACAAATTACAAAAGCACTATTTTCCGGCGTCCGTCGAGCGTCATGCCGATCGCGCGCCGACGGCAATTTGCCGCTGCGCTCAAACCAGACTGGCGCACCGGCGTGAGATGTTCCCTCTGCAAACACATGGCCGCCACGTGCAGGAATTTTGTTCAAGGATCAAAATCAGTGCTAGCTTTGCCGCCGCTGAATTTTCCCAAGAGAGGCGCGATGTTGTCCCATTCGGAATTGCTGATCCGATTACTGGCCGCGGCGGCGCTCGGAAGTCTCGTCGGATTTGAGCGCGAGCGCCTGCTGTGGGCCGCAGGTATCCGAACCCACATGCTGGTCTGCGTCGGCTCATGCCTGGTCATGATCGTGTCGGCCTATGGATTCGCCGAAGTGCTGTCACAGGACCACATCGTTCTCGATCCATCGCGCATCGCCGCACAGGTGGTCTCAGGCATCGGCTTTCTCGGCGCGGGATCCATTTTGGCGCGCGGTGAGATCGTCAAAGGCCTGACCACAGCCGCCAGTATCTGGACCGTCGCTGCGATCGGCCTTGCGGTTGGCGGTGGACTCTATTTCGCAGCAGGCGCGTCCACAGTTGTCATTCTCATTATCCTTGCGGGCATCAAGCCGCTTGAAGAGGCCTATCGCTCGCGCAACCAGTCGTGCCAGCTCAAGATCGAAGTCGATCACGGTGGCCTCACGCCTGAGACGCTGCGCGGGGCGCTTGACCTCAGAGTAAGCCAGATCAAGCGATTTCTTGTCGAGAGCCGCAATGTCGACGGATCGGACGAACTGGTCGTGCTTCTCAGCAAGGTTTCGTCGCAGGACATCGCAACTTTCCCGGAGAAACTGAAGGAACTGGATGGTGTCCGGGAGGTAACAATCGTCCGGAAAGGCAATGAACGGACCGGCGAACCTGTTTAAATATCTGCCCGCGCTGTGTAGGTTCGCATTTGGAGTACGAGCTGGGGTACGGACTTTTCGAGCGTAAGGACTAATCATGAATCGGGCTGTTCCAAATATTGTCGTAAGTATTTTTTCTCTATTTTTTATTCTAACTGGAGTTTCCGCAGCCGGTGCACAGGTAGCCACCGCAACGGGTCTATGGCTCACGCAAAAAGGCGATGCCAGAATTCAGGTTTCGAAATGCGGTTCAGCGCTCTGCGGCAAGGTCGTTTGGCTGAAGGACGCGATCGACCCCTTGACGAAGAAGCCACAGACAGACGACAAGAATCCAAATCCCGCATTGGCGACGCGCCCGATGATCGGCGTGCAGCTTTTCGTCGGAATGAACCCGACGGGTCCGGATAGCTGGGCGGGCAAAATTTACAATGCCGACGATGGCGGCACCTACGACAGCAAGGTCAAGGTTCTCGGGCCGGGGCAGCTGAGCGTTGAGGGGTGCCTCGGTGCGATTTGCGGCGGGGAAACCTGGACCAAGCTCGGCGGACGGTAAAAATCGCGCCATTCCTGTTCGGCATGAAGAAACCGCCTCGCCTTTCGTTTGCAAAGGCGGGGGTTTTATGTGACGGACATTCCCGGCCAAGTTGGACCATCACAGCACAAATTTCGGACGAATAGATATGGCGCGCAACATTCTGATTCTCGGAGCCTCGTATGGCTCTCTCCTGGCAACGAAGCTTCTGATGGCCGGTCACAACGTGACTCTGGTTTGCCGGAAGAACACGGCTGAACTTATCAACCAGGAAGGCACCGAAGTTCGCATCAAGCTGCGCGATGAGCCTAAGCACCGCTCGATCTTCTCGCGCGATCTGCCGGGGAAACTGGACGCGACCTCGCCCGACAAGGTCGACCTTTCCCGTTACGATCTCGTCGCTCTTGCCATGCAGGAGCCGCAATACACCAACCACACGATCCGAGTTTTGATGATCAAGATCGCTGAGGCAAAGCTGCCTTGTCTGTCGATCATGAACATGCCGCCATTGCCCTATCTCAAACGGATTCCGGAACTGGCGAAGATGGACCTCGAAGAGGCCTATACGAATGCGCAGGTATGGGAACGCTTCAAGCCGGGACTGGTGACACTCTGCTCGCCCGATCCGCAGGCTTTCCGTCCACCGGAGGATAAGGCGAACGTGCTGTTCGTCGGTCTGCCGACAAACTTCAAGGCCGCGATATTCGAGGACGAAGCACACAACAAGCTGCTGCGTGAACTCGAAGCCGATATCGATGCGGTGACGCTCGACGGCAAGGACGTTCCGGTGAAACTTAAAGTATTCGATTCGCTGTTCGTGCCGTTGGCGAAATGGTCGATGCTGCTGACCGGAAACTATCGCTGCATCACGCCGACCGATCCGCAGCCGATCCGCGACGCGGTGCATAAGGATCTCACGCTCTCGAAGGCGATCTACAACCATGTGGATGCCGTCGCGCTAAAGTTGGGAGCCGATCCGGCAGATCAGGTGCCTTTCGAGAAGTACGCCAAGGCGGCGGAAAGCCTGCTCAAGCCGTCGTCGGCCGCTCGCGCGGTGGCGAGCGGTGCGCCCTTCATCGAGCGCGTCGACCTGCTGGTGAAACTGATCTCGCATCAGATCGGCATGCCAAATGCCGAAATCGACCGCACGGTTGAGATCGTCGATCAGAAAATGGGGATTGTGCAGGGCTGATTTTATCCGGATCGGGATCAGCAACAGCTAAGTGCTTGATTTTATGGTCGGAGTGGCAGGATTTGAACCTGCGACCCCTGCGTCCCGAACGCAGTGCTCTACCGGACTGAGCCACACTCCGACATGGGAGCGATATAGCGTTGGCGCTCGTCCGCGGCAAGAAGCGGTATAAGGGGCCCATCCCGCGTCGCCGCCGTGCCGAAAGCCCTGAATGAAACTTGGTCTCACCACAAAAATCATTGCCGCCGATACAGGCTCGGCTGATGTCGCCGCGCGATGTCTCGGCGCGGGCGGTCTTGTCGGATTCCCGACCGAGACGGTCTACGGACTTGGGGCCGACGCGACCGACGCACGCGCGGTCGCGCGACTGTATGAAGCGAAGGGGCGACCATCGTTCAATCCGCTGATCGCACATGTGGCGGATCTTGCGGCCGCAAAGGCGATTGCGCGGTTAGACGAACGCAGCCTTTTGCTGGCCGAAAAGTTTTGGCCCGGACCGCTGACACTGGTGCTGCCGAAAGCAAGCAACTGTCCGGTCTGCGATCTCGCAACCGCCGGTCTCGACACGATTGCGGTGCGTGTGCCGGCGCACCCGGTGACGCAGGCCATTCTGCGCGCGTTCGGCAAACCTGTCGTGGCACCGTCTGCAAATCTGTCCGGGCATATTTCGCCAACCACTGCAGCGCATGTGTTGGCCGATCTCGACGGACGCATCGATCTCGTCATCGATGGCGGGCCGGTGTCGGTGGGCGTCGAGTCAACCATTGTCGGATGTTTCGAACAGTCGATGCTGCTGCGGCCCGGCGGCGTTGCCCGCGCCGACATCGAACACGTTCTTGGCGAAGCACTGATGCGGCTGCCTGAAGATGACGCGAACAAATCGTCGCCACTCGCACCGGGCATGCTTGCCTCGCATTACGCACCACGCACGCCGGTACGGCTCAATGCGCGAACAATCGAGCAAGGCGAGGTTTTGCTGGCTTTCGGCCCGGACGCGCTCGCGGAAAATACGTCCGGCGTCATGAATTTGTCCCAACAAGGCGATCTGGTCGAGGCCGCCGCGAATCTGTTCAGCTATCTGCGCGCCCTCGACACCAAAGGCGCGCGCGGCATTGCGGTGATGCCAATCCCGAAGACGGGATTGGGCGAAGCGATCAACGACCGGC
>JAPLPA010000155.1 GCA_026400415.1 Afipia sp.
GCCGAAAAAAGGAACCGCGAAGCAGGACGCCAAGTCGCAAGACAAGGATGACGACACCGGGCAGGAAACATCCCTCGACAATTTCAAGGATGGCCCGCCTGCCCCGCAGTTGAATTGTGCGGGACCGTTCGCGAAAGATACCAGCCACGCGAAACTTGTGAGCGAATTCGGCGACAAGAATGTCGCGTTCAAAGATGTCGAGACGCCGGGAAACATTATCGTCAAGGCCACCGTGATTTTCGACAACGATCCGACCAAGCGCGCGGTCTTTTTCTGGGGCGACAACAAGGCCCGCAACAAACTCTCGTCGATTCTAATCGAGGCGCCGTCGCGATGGCAGGGACCGGGCGGAATACGCAACGGCCTTCCGCTGAAGGAGCTTGAAAAGCTCAATGGCGGATCGTTCAGCATGGTGGCATTTGGCGGCGTCAACGGCGGCAATGTTTCAGGTCTGAAAGGGCCGTTCGTGAATATCGCCGGCGGCTGCACGCTGGTGCCGCGTTTCGAGCCAGGAATCGCGAATCCCCTGCCGCCGCGTTATGCCTCGGTGACTGGCGAACAAACGCTTGTCTCGACGAATTTCATGCTGCGCCGGGTGCGAGCGCAGATCGGCGAATGGCGAGTTAATTACCAATAACCATTCGAATTCGGTCCCGTTGCGGCGACTACGACGGGTTTCTCGCCATCTCACTGAGCGACAACGGAAATTTCCGGCCTATTTCTTGAGCGCGAATTTCAGCCGCGTGTATTTACGGCAAAACAGTCGCGCCACGTGCATTTGTGCAATGCACTAGAGTCCTTGCTGATATATCTAAAATCTGGAATACGTGATGCCAACGTAACGCAGCAATCCGGCACGGCGTCATTGGCGACGCCCTCTGGGCCGTTTGTTGTTCTGTAAATTTCAATTTCAGGATCAGCAAAATGACAGAGCACAGCCTCTGGCGTTTTTCGCGCGCTATTCATCATGCGCTCAACGAACGCCAGACCGACCAACTGGAAGACATGCTCGACGACAATGTCGATTGGGCAATCTACGGACCGATCGACATGTTTGCTTTTCTCGGCGCGCGCCGCGGAAAAAAGGCCGTCATCGACGTGATCAAGCAGATCGCGGACGCGGTGAGCGTACATCGCTTCGACCGCGAGTCGATCATGCTGGGTGAAGACACTGCTGCATCGCTCATGCGATATTCGATAACGCCTGCGAAAGCCACCACGCCGATCAGCGTGCGGCTTGCCCACTTTGCTCAGTTCAAGGCAGGACGACTCATCAGTCTACGTGCCGTGATGGACACGTTCGATCTCGTTGAACAAACACTCGGTCGGCAAATTCACTTGCCCAAAATCGCTTAAATTTTTTCTTACTGATTTTTTACGTAACGCAATTGCCGCAATTCAAGACGGCGAACGCAACTGAAACGGCCCCACTTTCGTGGGGCCGTTTTTTTAGCGAGGCTGTTAGCGCTGAATAACGATCGCCGGGCCGCGGTGATGGCGACGGCCATAGTCGCGGTGATTGCGGTGACGCCACTCGGCGCGTGCACGGTAGCCACGGTCGCGGTGCATGCCATCATGGTTGCGATGCATGCCGTCACGAATCACGACAGTCTGCGCAGAAGCGGGAACCGCAAAGCCAATGGCTGCAGCGGCAACAAACAACATAGCGATTTTCTTCATAGTTTTCTCCGGAAGATTGTGTGCCTCAGTGGGCGCTTCACAATGCGTCAGGTGCGGGAATGTTCCGGGCGTCGAACCAACCACGCCACAATTGCGACAAACACAATTGGAACAAAATCGCTGTGATGCGGAGAGTTATACAGCCAATCGAGGCGCGGACCCTGCAACGAAAGATGATATTAACAATCCTCGGTCCAAATCCCGCTGGGATGCTGAAACGGCCGGACACAAATTCATGAACCGAATGCCACCACACCGACCAAGCACGTTCCGGGCAGCAGCCGCACTCGCGTTGATCTGCAGCGCCTGCGCAACGATGTCGCACGCCGAAGAAATTCAGGCACAAGATTCGACATCGCAAGAATTCGTCGCGCCGCCTGATATCGACTGGAGTCAACTTGCGACAGACCCTGCGCTCAACAAGCCATTGAAGCCGGGCAAGGCACTGAACCCGACCAACAACGACATGTCCTGGAAGCGTGACGATAAGCCCGATGGCTCGTCCGCTTTGACTGTGAAGCAGCCGCTCGTTCCTTTCTGGGACACCCGTATCGGTGCCGATATGAGCGTGGTGTCGCAAATGCCGACGACATCGAATGAGGTTTTCCAGCAGAAGCTCGCCCACGACAATCAGGTCGCGCATTCGTCGGGAAGCGCGTGGGCTGCAATGACGGCACCCGGCCTAGGATTTCTATGGGACAAGACATCGATCGAAGCGCGCATGGACCCCTCGCAGGACCAGAGCAAATTCGGAACATCTCTGGAAAAGACGCTCCCGCTTGCAGGCGACACGGCGCTGACTCTGCAAAACGGTTATCGCGTGACACAGCAGAATTTGACGCCATTCGTCGGCACGCCGGAACGCACATCGCGCAACTATGAGGTCGATCAATCTGCGAAAGTCAGCCTGAACACGACTGGCACCAGCTTTCTCGCCGGTCAGACCCTTTCGACGGCGGAAGAAAAATGGCTTCGTAAAGTCGGTGCCGAACAGAAAATTCTCGGAGGTGTCAGTATTACCGGGACGATAGCTCAAACGCCCGAAGGTGTTGCCGACCGCAGTCTCAAGGCTGGTTACAAATATAGCTGGTGACACACCGGCAGTCTTTTTTTCATCCACTGAATCAATCCGTCATCGCCCTATATTGGCCCCGATCTGGTCAAGATCGGCTGTCCTCATTGGCCCGTTACGTCGTCGCGCGGGGAAATCCGCTCACACCAGCGAAACAGGGGACAGCCGATGAATGCGCTCCATGCAGAAAATATCGAACGATCCGATGAGGACTCCGATCTTGCGACCGTGACGGATGTCGAAGCGGGAATCCGTGATTTCGTCCGCAACGACATTGCGTATTTGCGCAGGCCGACGCCGAGCATGGTGCCGCCCAGCGAGCCATCGGAAATCGCCGAGGCGACTGTCAACAATGTGAACACACTGATCCAGCGCGTCGCCGGACAGTCGCTCGACGAGATCGAGAACCTAATCGGCGAGCTCGAGAGCCTTCGCGATCTGATGCACAATGAGGGGCAGCGCGTTCAGCGTGAGCTTGCAGGATATGCACAGCTCAGTCAGGCCGCGATGAAGTCCAGCCGGATCATCGCGGATAATCTGGCGCAGTGGAAGCGCTCGACGCCTCGCACCAACTGAAGCTTGTTTTCACGCAAGACCACAATCGCCGCCTCTTGAAAAAGGCGGCGATTTTATTGCTGAGTTCACTGGCCCGGATTTTTCCTCGGCATGAACGCAGAGCCGAGAAACGAAAATGCCAGCTCGCC
>JAPLPA010000384.1 GCA_026400415.1 Afipia sp.
CATTCGGGCCTCGGCGACAAGATGGACAATCCGGATTTCGTCCATGTCCGCATGCGGGGTGCGACGCCGCCGCACGTCTACGATCTCAAATTGCGCGAAAGCCTGTTCCACGGCGTCGAGGCGATCCGCCTCAATCCGATCGGCGGTGAGGAAGCGATCCACGGCCGCGATGGCCTGCTCGCCCACACCTACATGCTGGGGCCGAGCGGCGCTTCCAACGGCTGCGTCTCGTTCAAGGATTACAACCGCTTTCTCGCCGCCTACAAAAACAACGAGATCAAGCGGCTTGCCGTGATTGCCAGCCTCGACAAAATCTGAGACGGCGCTCCTGGCGCCCAACCGCCATCGCATTTGATCTCCAGCGCCGCTTTGAATATCCTCAGGCTTTCTTGAGGAGTATTCCATGATCGTCGTGACCGGCAGCGCCATTATTAAACGCGATAGTTTTGAGGAAGCGCGCCGCCTCGGCATCGAACATTCGCAGCGCTCCCGCGAAGAGCCGGGTTGCATTTCGCACAACGTCCACGTCGATTGCGAAAATCCGATGCGGCTGGTGTTCGTCGAACAATGGACCGATCGCGCTGCGCTTCTGGCACATTTCGCAGTCCCGGCATCGCGCCAGTTCATCAAGGCGCTGTCGGCCCTACTGGTCGAGCCTTCGACCATCGAGATTTACGACGCCAAGCTGATGGACAAGCCTTAAGCGCGCCGCGCTTCGTCTTGACGTTGCACGACAGTTCGCGTGTTCTAGTTGTGTTACTGCACCAGAATCATATTTCCCGGGGAAGCCATGACCAGATTGTCTTTGACGGCTGCAATTGCAGCACTCGCCGCGTTGTCCGTGATGACCCTTGCGGACTACGCACAGGCCGCAAGCTGCAGCAATTCGATGAGCACCTGCGTTTCACGTTGCAAAACCAAATATGCGTCCGACAAGAATTGCGTCTCGGATCACTGCACGCCAAAACTGAACACCTGCAAAAGCACCGGCTGCTGGCAGCAGGGCGGCGATTTCGGCAACACCCTCACCTGCAATCTCGATAAGCGCTAAGCCGTCTCGCGCAGCCACCCCAATATCTGCGCGTTCATCTCGCGCGGATAGGTGTGGCTGAGATCGTCGATCTCGCGATAGGTGACTTGCGCACCGATCTGCGTGAGTACGCGTTGTGCCTGCCGCGCGAGCTCTACCGGAAACATCCAGTCGAGCGCGCCGTGCACCATGAAGATCGGCAATCCGCGCAGCCGCTCGGCATCCGCCATCGAGGCCAGCATCGGATGAAACGCTGCCGACACCGGCGCCAGATGCGTGAAGGGCGACGCCGGCTCCAGCCCGCTGACGTAGCAGAACGTTCCGCCATCGCTCATGCCGGTCATGAGCATGCGCGCCGGATCGACAGACCAGCGTTCGCGCACGCGCTCAAGCATTAAATTGATATTCGGCGTGTCGGTGTCGTCGCCCATCAAGGCCCAAGTACTTTTTGGACTCGGGCCGGTCGCGGTCGGCGTAATCAGGATTGCGCCATAGGTGCGCGCGTCGCGCAGCCAGCTCCACAGGAAACTGCGACCGCTTCCTGCGCCGCCATGCAACGCCACCGCCAACGGCCATTTGCGATCCGGCGTATAGGTCTCCGGCACATAAAGCGAAAAGCCGCCACGCGTGCCGTTGTCATTCTCGAAGTGCATGACGCCGGTTTCGTTGTCTTTGGCAGGACGCGCGCAACGCGCCAAGATGTCGGCGTTATCGCGTAACGCATGGTCGATGAAAAAGCGGTTGACCGCCGGATCCAACGCCGCATGCGGATACAATGCCTCCTGTGCACGTGGCGCATGACGCAGGGCTTTGTAAATTCCTCGCATGTCGCCCAGCGCGAAAGCGGATTTCAACTCATCGAATGCGGCCAGCGTTTCATCGCCTGCGAGCTTCAACCAGGCGGACGCGTCGTTGCCGAGTAACGCATAAGCCTCGCGATATTTTTCGTCACGCGGGCCGACTGCCTCACTCAGCGCGCCGAGCACCGAAGGATCGATATGCCGCGCGACGAATTCAAGAATGTCGAGGGAGTTGAGGACCGACGAGAGAAAGGTGTCCGTTTGGGCATCCATCCCTACTCTTCCTTCTCGGTGGTGAAGAACAGCGGATAGCCCTTGGCCTTGCCCATTTCGGTAGCTTCCTTGGCCTTGGTCTCCGCCACGTCCCGGGTATAGACCGCGATGACGCAGGCGCCTTTCTGATGCGCGGTCAGCATCACGCGATGCGCGATCTCCTCGCCCATGTTGAACACGGCTTTCAGGACGATGACGACGAATTCGCGTGGCGTGAAATCGTCGTTGAGAAGGATCACCTTGTAGAGCGGCGGGCGCTCCGGTTTGAATTTCGGTTTGACCCGCGTCGCTGGCTTCGGCTTGACGGTCGTGTCAGGCATCGATGTCTCTTTAGCGGCGGCAATAGCCTGTGAGGCCCGCGCCGCAATGTATTGTGCAGCGCTCAGCCGTCAACACGCCACGCATTGTATGGAAGGTGTGGAGACATGGTTTTTTAGGGACGAGCAAAACGTCCTGCGCCAGTCCGGGTTCTGATGAACCGGGGCGTTAGCGGATATTACGGGGTCGCAGTCGTGCGCGATGCTTCCACCCGCCCCATCGGCACGCACGTCTTCTGACGACGAATGCCTCCGAGTGCACCCTTTACCTTCAGCACTTTGCCGACGCCGCAAACGCCGTTATCGACGTATACGACCGCAAAGGGAGCCAGGTAATAGGGTTCGGATTTGAGAAACGTCTGCGCAAGGCAAGGCTGGGCGACCGCACACAAAAACAAAGCTGCAAACACGCCACGCATGATACTCGGTCCTTAGGCCGGCAGATTCATAATGCTGCGTCCGCGTTCCAGTTCCAAGAGAATTCGTGCAGCCGGAAAAATTTTTCGGCGACGTCAGTTAAGACGGGAGTGACGACAGGGTGATGACGACAGCCGGAACGCCAACCCGGCGAATGGGTTGAGTTCAATCCTTCAACCGATCGGAGTTCGCATGCGACACCCCTATCTGATCGCTGCAATTGCAGCATTTGCCCTTGCCGGATCGTCGTTGGCCGCTTCCGCTCAGTCGCCAGCCACCGGCCCTACTGTTTCGCCGGCAACGCCGCCACCCGCTGCAAGTACGCCATCGACAGTGCCTTCGACCACGGGTTCGGCTGCCAACAACGGTCTGAACACCAGTGGCGTCAACCAGCCCGGAGTGCCGAATACCTCGACGCCGGGAACCATCGGAACAGGCGCGGCGCCCAGCAATCTGCCCGGAGACAGCACCACGACACCCGGTTATCCAAGCACCACGGGGACGCAGCGCTAGGTTTTTTGACGCTAAGTCTGCCGGAGGAGAAGCCGCGTAAACCTGCCGGTATCAGTCGGTTTTGACCGTGGCGTTGGTGCCGGTTTGGGCGCTCGTCGCATCGGTCTTGGCGCTCGTCTTCGCGGGCGCGCCTTCCTTGCCGGGAGCAGCTCCGGCAACGCGGACCTGG
>JAPLPA010000487.1:0-452 GCA_026400415.1 Afipia sp.
CCCAGAGGCCCGAACGCATTCCCATCGATCTGCGCATGGAGCTGCATCACCGCACCGACAGACTCGGACAGGCATACCGCAGATGGCTCGGCTCCCTCGGTATCCACTACGGTACAATTTGAAAATTGTACTTCGCGGCGCGATTGAATTGCAGAGTGGCTACTGCAGGTGACGGCAACGAAACAATCCGGACTTCCTGCTTTCAAGGAGTTCGTGATCGAAGGGGATTAGTATGGACGGCGTGGTCATCAGTCAGCAGATTGTCAATGCCCTCGCACTTGGGTCGGTCTACGCAATGATCGCTGTTGGTTTGGCGATGATTTACGGAGTCTTGCGCATTCTTCACATCGCTCATGCCGGCATCTATGCAGCGGGCGCGTATCTGGGACTCTACTTTTTTAAACTGACTGAGAATTTTCTCGTTGCTCTTATCCTCTCCATGCTCGTCACCG
>JAPLPA010000487.1:463-2730 GCA_026400415.1 Afipia sp.
TTTATCGGCCGATGCTTCCTAAGCCACGTATTGTCGCGCTGATTGCCAGCATTGGCATCTTTATCTGCTTGTCGGACCTTTTCCGCATTATAGCCGGTCCTTACCAGCTGTCATTTGACTACCCCACCTTGGGCGGGCAGGTCGCCGTTGCAGGTCTTTCTGTGCCGCGCGTGGATTTTGCAATCATCGGCGGTACGGCAGCGATTTTTGCGGTGCTTTGGTTCATCATGCAGAAAACCAAGATTGGCTTCGGCATACGCGCGGTTGCGCAGGATATCGAAACCGCAAAGGTTATGGGGATCAATGTCGACCGCAGTATTCAGGCGGTTTTTTTCATCAGTTCCGCGATAGCTGCTTTTGGAGCCATCATGGTGTCGGTTTTGTACAATGCGGTCTACACCAGCATGGGCGACATGATCGGATACAAGGGCCTTGCGCTGATTGTCATCGGTGGTTTCGGAAGTCTGCCCGGTGCCGTGCTGGCCGCCTTCCTGCTCGGCTTTGTTGAAACGTTTTTTACGACGTATTCCGATGTGCCGCTATCTCGCGAAGGCATCGCAATGTTCATGTTGGTCCTGTTGATCCTGTTTCGCCCGCATGGCCTATTGGGGAAGGCATAATTGTGCTCGACGACTATACAATCACAATTCTGACGATGATGGCCGTATGGAGCATCGTTGCTCTTGGACTCAACGTGATCACCGGGATGGCGGGTCAGTTCAATCTAGGCATTGGCGTCTACATGGGGACGGGCGCTTATACGTCAGCCATGCTTACGACTACGGTTGGGCTCGGTTTCTGGCAGGCATTACCGCTCTCCGTCCTCGCCGCCGGTGCAATGGGTGGACTTACCGGTCTTCCTGCATTGCGAGTCCGGGAAGACTCGCTTGCGGTGCTCACCATCGGGCTCGTGTTCGTTTTCGAGTCTCTTCGCGTTTATCTACCCTACTTCGGTGGTCCGGTTGGAATTAACAGAATTCCAGGCGTGACGATTTCTGGCATCGCTCTGACAAATAATGGATACCTCGTTCTGACACTTCTCGCGCTTGTCTTTGCGATAGGGATTTGTTGGTACGTGAAGCGATCCTGGCTTGGGCTCGCGCTGGAGAGCATTCGCGAGGACGAGCTTGCGACCAGTGTGATCGGAATCTATCCACCTCGGTTCAAACTATATGCATTTGTTATTGGTGCCAGTTTGGCAGGTCTCGGCGGTGTGATTTATGCGCACTTCATCAAATTCATTTCGCCGTACGATTTCGGCTTCATGCCGTCAATCTACGTCCTTGTCATGCTGGTCTTTGGCGGTATCGGGACAATTCGCGGTGCGGTTTTTGGCGCGTGCATACTCACGCTGCTGCCGGAATTGATCCGCTTCGTTCAGGATTATAGCAACCTTATGTACGGGCTGGCTCTCGTTCTTCTCATGCTTTATCAGCCGAAAGGTCTTCTCGGCAATGACAGCATTATTTGGAACCAGCTACAGCGCGCCATGAAAACCCTGAAGGGCTTGTTTGCGAACGGTCGGTCTTATGCTCAAAATCTATGATGCTACTCGGCGATTTGGCGGTCTCGTTGCGGTTGATCAGGTTTCTTTTGCCGTCAACGCGAAGGAAATCCTGGGGGTAATCGGTCCCAACGGTGCGGGGAAAACCACGTTCTTCAATCTGGTGAGCGGCGCAATCCCACTATCTTCGGGACAAATTGTATTCGATGGAACGAGCACGGGCGGCATGCGACCTCACCAGATTGCTCATCTCGGCGTCGGTCGAACCTTTCAAATCGTTCGTCCGTTTGCGGAGTTGACCGTTCTGGAAAACGCACTCGCCGGCATTGGTTCGCGCTTTTGCCGTGGATTCGTACGCTCGCTGGGTTGCTATCAACGCCGTGTGCATCTTGACGAGGCGCATTCGCTGCTTTCCCAAACGCACCTTTCCAAGTACGCGAACGAGACCGCGCGCAACTTACCGCTTGGCCTGCTACGAAGATTGGAGATCGCAAGAGCGCTTGCGCTTAAACCGAAGCTCATTCTTCTGGACGAATCATTCTCCGGATTAAGTCACAAGGAAGCGGATTCACTTGTTGAGCTTGTGCGCGAACTTCGCGCGGGCGGGATGACAGTATTACTAATCGAACACAACATGCAGATCACGATGAGTTTGTGTGATCGGCTCGTCGTTCTTGATCGAGGTCGGAAGATCGCGGAAGGGCGCCCGGAAGCTATTCGGAATGATGAACGCGTTATTGCCGCTTATCTTGGAGACGACGAC
>JAPLPA010000241.1 GCA_026400415.1 Afipia sp.
TCTGGCGCTGCCGGAATTCGTCGGCGTCATTGCGCTGGCGCGTCTCAGCGGCACCGTGCAGCGCGCTCACGGTCTTCCGGCGATGACACCGCTGTTGATTGCGAAGGTCGCGCTGCTGGTGATGTTTTTTGCTCTTGCGGTCAGTTGCGGTCCATTCCCCGATGGCGACACGCCGCTTGCGCTGTTGACCGGTTTCGCAGGCGTTGCCGCGATGGCCATGCAGAACGCCCTGCAGCGCGTGCACATGTCGAGCCTGCCGCCATCCACCATGATGACCGGCAGCACCGTTCAGGTGACAATCGACGCGGTCGATCTGTTGACTGGCGAAAACCCTGGTGAGCGCGGAAAAGTGCGCGCACGCTTCAATCGTCTGGCGATTGCAATACTGTTTTTTGCGCTCGGATGCGCAGTGTCTGCATTCCTGTTCTTCCACCTCGGCTTCTGGTGTCTCGCTGTTGCGGTGGTCGTCGGTACCACCGCTGCGGTGTTGCAGATTAGGCAAGGCCAGCCTTGACGAACGCACTTGATCACTCGTGCACCCTCCCCGCGCCGGTTGCAGACTGTACGTGGTTGGGGAATGTACTGTGCGTAGCGTTGCGTTCGTAACGATGGCGTTGATGCTGGGCGCGTGCGCAGGACGCGACGCGTTCGTGTCGAACTCCGCAGAGAGAACGACCGCCGGAAACTGGAGCATCGAGAAAGTTACCGACCGCGTCACCGGAGCACCGGTCGCAAGCGCGCTTCTCAAGACCACCGCATCGAATTCAGCGGTGACCACCGCCCAGCCCGCGATGATGCAGCTCACATGTTTCGACAAGACGCCGCTGGTGCGCTTCTCGTTCGACTTCAAAGTCGGATCCGACAAGAATTCTATTCTGGGCTATCGGTTCGATGAAAAGCCGGGCCGCGATAATGTCGAGTCGCGAATCCTGATCGGCTACACCGTGATGGTGATCGAAGACCCCGCCGAGGTGTATCGCTTCGTGCAGGATCTTGCGACGTCGAACAATCTCGTCGTCCGCATCCGCTCTTTGAATGCCGGACGCACCGTCGCCGATTTCAAACTCGACGGCGCACAGGCGGCTATCGAAGCAGGCTTTGCGGGTTGTCCGGTCGTGGAGCCGCCGCCTCCGCCCCCAGAGAAAAAACGCAAACGCGCCCGATCGTGAGATCTCGCGCAGGCGTGTGTAGACCCGCAGCCGGGTTCGCTCGTAGCTTCACGGGTATAGTGGAGTGAGCGATGAAGTTGCCGAGGCGATTCTTTCTGATGCTGCCTCTGCTAGTGGCAGGAGCCAGCGCGAAGGCCGTGGATCGCGGTCAATACAACGACGTTCCGGAACACATCCGAAAATGGTTCAAAGGGGTGCGCAATTCGCGAGGCGCTTACTGCTGCGACATTTCCGATGGCCACCGCACCGACTATCAAGTGCGCAGCGGACAATATTGGGTGCCAATCGGCGGCGTTTGGTGGCAGGTGCCGGACACCGCGATTATACGCGATGCCGGCAATCCATTGGGCGAAGCCGTCGTGTGGTACGTCGATCTGCTAGGGCGGATCGAAATCACATGCTTCGTGCCGGCCGACGCGTCATAAAAAGAAGCCGGAGAACTTATCCCCGCTAGCCTTCGGGTGGGTTATCGTCGCCGATATGGCCCACGTGTTTCTGTTCGTAAAGCTGCAAGCCGATACGCTCGACCAGGTCGAGTTGAGTCTCGAGGAAGTCGATATGGCCTTCCTCATCCTTCATCAGGCTCTCGAACAAATCCCGCGAAACGTAATCTTTTACGCTGTGGCAGTACGTCGCCGCTTCCTGGTACAACGTCCGCGCGCCGACTTCGGCGGCGAGATCGCATTCCAGAATTTCCTTCACGTTCTGTCCGATCTTCAGCGGGTCCAGCACCTGCATATTCGGAAATCCGTCGAGAAACAGAATGCGATCGGTGAAGCGATCCGCATGGTTCATCTCCTCGATGGATTCCTTGCGCCAGTGCTTGGCCATCTCTTTCAGGCCCCAGTGATTGAGCAGGCGAAAATGCAGCCAGTACTGGCTGATCGCAGTCAGTTCGCTGCGAAGGCCCTTGTTGAGATAATCGATGACCTTCGGATCGCCCTTCATGCCGTGCTCCTGCTTCTCAAGCCCAAAACGGCTTGCTCATGCCAATTTAGAAGCGTTCTAAATCAGTTCAAGAAGCAGGACAACCCTTCCATTCGACAGGACGGGAGAAACCACAGGGAAAGGCTGAGATCAGGCCGCAGCGGCCTGCAACATCATGGATTCAGGCTGCGGTTCGGCATGCGAATGCGCCTGCTGATGCGGGCAACCCGAGCAGCACGACTTCGCGCAAGCGCCGAGCGCGTCATCCATGATCTTTCGAATAGTCGTCGCACAGCGTCCGCACTGGGCACTGCAGCCGAGACAGCCATAAACCTGTCCGGCAGTGCGCGGCTGATCTTTGGCCACGGCATCGCGCACGTCGCGGTCGGAAAAGACGTTGCAGGAACAGACGATCATGGGATGGTTTGGCGAAACCTGTGTTGAAGATGACGTATCGATATTTCACTGCGCCACGGGATGCAAAACCAAAACGTCTACTTTCAAGCTATTCCAAACTACTGGGGACGTTGCTGAATCCCAGCTGAAATCTGGAATCGATCTAAAGTTGCTCCCGCCACCCTCGCGAGAATTTTCATGGAAAACTTGCTTCCGCTGGCCGAAAAAATTGCCGCAGCCCTGATCGCGCGTGGCGAGACAATCGGCGTTGCCGAATCCTCCACGGGTGGCCTGATTTCAGCAGCCTTGCTCGCGATACCGGGCGCATCGGCCTATTATCGGGGCGGTGGCGTGATCTACACGCCACGAGCCCGCGCGGCTCTGGTGAATATCACCAAAGACGAAATGGAAGGTATTCGGGCATCATCCGAACCCTACGCGGCGCTTCTCGCCACGCGTGCACGTGACCTTCTTGGCGCAACCTGGGGTCTGAGCGAAACCGGCGCGACAGGCCCCACCGGCAACCGATATGGCGATGCTGCCGGTCATTCCTGCATCGGTGTTGCCGGGCCGGTTATGCAGACCATCACGCTTGAAACCGGCCGTAGCGACCGCCGGGAAAACATGCTCGCCTTCGCTTTACGAGCTCTAAAACTGCTGCGCGAATCGATCGAAAAAGCCCCCTCGAAACACCTCTGACGACACCGTTGTGCGGCGCAGTTCCAAGTCGCGTTCCGCCCCAATCCGGGTTCCTGTTTTCAACTTTAATTTGCGAATGTTACGGCCCATATAAGCTATTGATTTCAAATAATAAATTATGCCAAAAAATCGGCTTTTGTTGCACTGCGAGATTTTGGTTGTTTCTTAACGTGCTGCATCGCATTTTGGTCACATATGACACCTATCTCGACCCTGTCTTCCGAAACGTCAAAAGTGAGAAAAATGCGAAAGTTCCAACTCGCCATTGCACTTGTTGTTGCCATGAGTGCGCCTGTCGCGGCCCAGGAAGTAACTGCTTCCGTGGCGCCTATCGAAGCTACCGCGAAGCCAGCACACGTCTCGGCTCTCAAGATTGCAATGAGCGAAGTCGCAATCCTGCGCTATCGCGTTGCGCTGAAGCTGAAGGCCGAGCAGGAGCAGTATTGGCCAGCCGTCGCAACGGCCCTGCGCGCTTTGGGGCGTGAGCCGAATGTGGACGAAGCCGCTGTACGTCGCTTCGCACCAGCCGTGCAGCCTTTGCTGGTTACTCTTGATGAAAGCCAGAAGCAGGTCGCCAAGGGCCTTGTTCAGAAGGCCGGTTTGACCCAGTACGCTTCCGCTATGTTCTGATCCAATTTCCGGGCCATTACGGCTTGGAAATTTAGCTCCTAAGTTAGACGGCGCCTTCGCTTGTAGCGGGGCGCCGTTTGCGTTTGGGCGGGATTTTGGAAGTGTGCGTTGCAAAAAGCGGCAAATTCGGACCAGCTTATTCAGTTTCCGTTCAATCTGGGGATGCAACCTTGCTAAGCGATATTCGTTGCTATCTGGCCTCGAACACAAAAGGGGAATGCGATGAGAAAAATCATTCTTGCAGCTGCCACCGCCGCCACTCTGGCTGTCACTGCAGTTGCAGCGCCTGCTCCGGCTGAAGCACGCGGTGGACGAATTGCCGCAGGTATTATCGGGGGCCTCGCCGGTGCGGCCATTTTGGGCGGACTTGCGACCAACGGTTACGGGTATGGGCCGGGCTATGGTTATTACGGCGCTCCGGCCTATTACGGTCAGCCAGCCTATTACGGCGGCGGGTATGGCGGATGCTATCTGCAGCGCGAGCGCTTCTGGGATGGCTATGCATGGCGTGTCCGCCGCGTTCAGGTTTGTGACTGAACCCAACCCGAGAATGTGACGTCTAAAGAATGTTCCGGATCATTAAATTCGCAGGTCCGGGACATTTCCTGCAGTAGGCCTGCCAGAATCTCGATATATTGATGCAGGGAAGAAACGAAGCATCGACGCGTGGTGGATGCTTTGAAAATGGAAACAGCCGGGTTTAGCTTAATACCCGGAATTGGATCCTTAAGACCAATCGCCTTGCGCCGGGCTGTGGCGTGATCTGAGGAGAGACACATGAAGAAGTTTTTGACTAGCTTGCTTGCCGTCGCAATGATCGCCGGTTCGCTTGCGACCGCCATGCCGACCGCAAAGGCCGATGGCGGCCGTAACGCTGCTGCTGTTGGCATCGGCCTCTTGGGCCTCGGCGTTGGCGCAGCTATCGCAAGCCAGCAGCCAGCTTATGGCTACGGTGGTGGCCCGGTGTACTACGCGCCGCGTCCTCGCTGCTATTGGGAGCAGCAGCCTGTTTGGGATCCCTATCTCCACGCACAGGTCTATCGCAACGTGAAGGTCTGCCCAGGCTACTAAGCTTTTCTCATGCTCAGGCGTGACATTTCAAAACCCGGCCCTCGTGGCCGGGTTTTTCGTTTGGTATCTGAGCGCTACGCAAAGTTTTCGGCCATAAGGCGAAATTCTCACCAGACGGTGACGAACTTGGAATCGAATGGCGAAAACGTGGCGATTATTTTGGCGCGTTCATCGCCTTCAATACCGCAGCACTCGGCCAGCAATCGACCTTCAGCCCCGCCGATTTCTGATACGCGCCGAGCGCCGCGCGCGTCTGCATCCCCGCTTTGCCGTCGAGCTTCGATGAGTACAGGCCAAGCTTGGTCAGATTTTTCTGCATCGCCTCGACATCCTTGCTGCGCAACTGCGTCGCAGCCGACCACGGCGTCTCGAAGGATTGAGGATTCGTCATCTTGTCGCTGAGATAGCCGACGAACAACACATACAGATCCGAAAAATTATATTCCTTGATGACGAAATAATTTTTCGTCGTCAGAAACGACGGCCCGTAAATTCCTTCCGGCTGAAGCAGCGAGGCGTCCTGCTTTTGCTCTTCGGCGTTCAACCTCACACCGCGCACCGGCACGAACCCGGCGCGCAACCAGTCGCCGATGGGCTTGGTGACTTCGGGAACGCCCTGGGTACAATCGACGTTTGCGGGCGCGCGCATCTCATAGGCCCAGCGCACGCCGGGCTGCCAGCCTTTGTTGACGAGTTGCTGCGCGGCGGACGCCAGCGCGTCAGAAACCGAAGTCCAGATATCGACACGGCCGTCGCCGTCGAAATCGACCCCGTGCTTGGCCAACTCTGACGGCAGAAACTGCGTGAGGCCTGTCGCGCCGCCCCACGACGACGTGAAATTCTTGCGCGTGACATCGCCGTCGTTCAGCAACTTCAATCCGGCGATGAACTCGCCGCGATACTGATCCTTACGCCGCCCGACATAGGCCTGCGTCGCGAGCACGCGAAGCGCGTCATAAGGCAGTGCGTAGCGGCCATAATCAGTCTCGCGCCCCCAGATCGCCAGAATGATCGTTGCGGGCACGCCGGTTTTCTTCTCGATAGCGTCCAGCGTTGCGCGGTGCGTCTGCATCAGGCGCTGACCTTCTGCGGCAAGACGCGCGATACTGGATTCCTTGATGTAGTCGGATGGCACCTGCACGAATTCCGCCTGCGACGGCGCGCCGGTCTGAGGTCGCCCCGGCAAAATCAGATCGGGCAATTTTGTATCCGGCTCAAGCCCGCGCGTTTCGCGATCGAATGTCGCGCGCGATACGCCCGCTTGCTGCGCCTCCGGCCACAGCGAGGCAATGAATTGCGTGAACACCGGATCGGATGCGGCA
>JAPLPA010000546.1 GCA_026400415.1 Afipia sp.
CTGCGGGCAGGCCCCCCCGCAGGTTCAAAAGCCACTCTCCCCAAACTCTAACGCCCTTATTAAAGGCCACGTGATTTCTCCAGAGAGCAACTCGGTCGCCTTGAAGTTTGAGCGTGTAAGCCCGCGTTGTTTTTTCGGCCATGGGTGGTGATCCTGTGAAACAGGCGAGAGTGGAAATGCGTTTGGCAATCGTAACCCCGGGGTGTGGTCGCCCGCAAACGTCCAGCAAATGCTTCGCAGTGGCTATTGGGGTTTGAAAAACGTGAATCCCGGACGCCCACATGTCATATTTTGGTGGGACTCTGCTGGTAGATTGTTAGGCATAGTGCCTCGCCGGCCAGAGCCGAGCACTGGTCCAGCCGTCTGCGGCCGCACGAACCCCTTTGGCCCGCAGTCATTATTGACGTTGCCCACATAAACTCATGACTTAATCCCTTGGCCGCGTTATGGTTGACCGCCAATGAATACGATCACCCGTCTAATACCACTACTTCGCGGCACTGGGCATCCAGACGCCAAACGGGATGCCTACTGCCTTCTATTGCCCACAGTCCTTCAGGCTGTCCGAAGAAAAGCTTGGACACAGACTGAAAAAGCGGACTCTGATGAGATTGCGCACGACGTACTAGCCGACTTTCTCCTGCGTGCCCAAATCGGCGGATGGAAGCGTCTAGAGAATCGTAGCGACGTCGAACAAATCCTCGCGTGCAAAGCCCTCGATATTCTCATCGCACGGCGACGAAGAACCTCTGCTTGCAAACGTGGCGGCAACGTCTTAACTCACTCAATTGGTGAAGACGCGACCCTAAACGAGCTTTCCACAGAGCAAATAGCAGCGATTGACAAGACTGAGGTCACTGAGGCGATTGATGCGGTATACGAGCATGCTCCCTCCGAACTACACCGCAAACTGCTTGACCTCCTTTTGCATGGAAATACGCAAAAAGAATGCGCTGATGCGTTGCGGGTCACGATACGGACGGTTCAGCGTAAGCTCGCTGAAATTAAAGATTACTGCTTAGAATGCAAGGACATCCGCGATGATTAGTGACGACGTAGAACTTGACCGTGCGTACGCGCAAGCCAGTTTTCCGAAGGACATATACGGTTTTCTTAAGAATCAAGAGCTAGCCTCATCCCTTACGGACCATGCTGCCGCGTTTCTTTTGCAAATCTATTGCGACCACACATATGGGGAAATTCTGACAACCCGCGACGCGCCGCGATACGACTTTGTCGAGCGGATTAATGAAACGGATTACAACTCCGTCTACAAGGTGCGGGACAACGAGACGGATTGTTTGTATGTCCTAAAAATTGCTAACCCCCAACACCGCGAGGAGGCAAAGAAGTTACTCAATAACGAACGCACAAAATATGAGGCCGTTACTTCGCCGCACGTAGTCAAATGCCACTCCTTTAATTACACGCGCAAGGACGGCAGAGACTTTCTGTTCTATCTCGTGCTAAACCTAGTTGAGGGAACAGACTTAAGCCAGACATTAAAAACACAAGCCGGAAGCAAATGGGAATACCCACGCGCTGCCGCGCTAGCTCGAGACATCGCACGCGGCTTAGCTGACCTGCACAGTCGATGTATTGTGCACAGAGATGTTAAGCCGGCGAACATCGTCGTCTCCCCCGACGGAAGGGCTACGCTTGTCGACCTAGGCATAGCCGCTGATGTCACGCGTGCACCCGATCCAGCAGGGACGGAGGGGTACTTATCGCCCGAACAGTCTCAGGGAAACGATGCGCTGTTGCCCAGCGATGTATTTTCATTCGGCCTCGTGTTGTGGGAGGTGCTCGTTGGCGTGCCCTACTTTGCAACCCGCGGGCGTGCCTACTTAAAAGATATCCAGCTACACCATGACCCAAAATCTCTTCATAGCTATCGGGCAGACGCCCCTGAGGCACTGCACACACTTGTCACTAAATGCCTGCTGCGCCGGCCTGAGAGTCGGCCTAAAGCAAGAGAAATCGTCAAGAGTCTTGACGATTATCTCGCCTCACATGGACCTGTGCTCGATGATTTATGCACCTATGCCGATCGTTCCAGATATTTTGCAGCCCAATGCGCCGACGTATTTGGCGAGCTTGCGGCACTAGTCGACGACTGGTACTGCAGTGCAGGGTCGGCGAATCGAGTTCTTGCAATAACCGGCCATCCAGGAGATGGGAAGAGCTACTTCGTCTCTTGGTGGACAAGAAAACACGCACCAGAGTCGGCTGTTCTTGTGTGGCTGTGCAACGGTGGGCGAAGTGACAATAACCGAGAATCTTCTTGCAATCCTTCGCGATTTGTGGCCCAGTTGATCAGAGAACTCTCGCATCACATTCCCGGCTATCCCGGCTCCGTTACATTTGATCGGCAGTTTCTTGAGCAGCAACCACTCGATGCGTTAGCCCGATACGTAACCACGCCGCTGAACTTGTTGCCCCCGTCGACTTCACAGCGGACGTTAGTCATCGCGATTGACGGCATCGAGGCAGCCGGGAACTTGTCATTTGCGCACGGAATATCTATGGCGAACGTTCTGCAGCTACTAGTCGAGCAGCTGCCTGCCTATTGTCGTCTTCTGGTTACATGTCGCCCGGGAGACGGCGTTTTGGCGAACTTGACCGAGGCCCCGGTGACGATCACCTTGAGTGGAGAACACAGGAGTCTTGTTAGGCACGCCAGCATCGAGTTGTGCAACCATTACCTAGAGACAAACACGCAGTTTCGCGACCAAGTCGAGGCGTACACCCAAAAGCAAAGCTTCGGAGCTCCGCTTGAGAGAGAGCGGCTTGAGTCGTTTATGCAATCTAACCTCGCATCTGCTGTGCAGCTCCGCGATCAGAACCTGCAAAGCACCAGAGAATGGTGCGAGGATGTAGCCGCAGGCAGGGTTAGCGAGCTGCTGACCGCCACTTACACGGGCGACACCGAAGCAAAAACGTTTCGGTCGTTTCTCGAGGGGCGTGCCGTCAAACAACCGGACGCATACGGAGTTCTTTTCGCAGCTTTATGCGCCGCGACGGGGCCGATCCCCGAGGAGCTGCTGGAATTTGCGGTGCCGGACTGGCCCCATAGGTATCGGGACGTAACTGGGCTCATCACGGTGACACCTGGTGTTTGGTGGGAACATGAATCGTATCGAGAGCTCGCGCTCAAGTGTCAGTTGAGGATACGCATCGATGTTTACGCCGGACACGAGGCCCTTGCGAAGGCATGTCGCCGCGTTTTGAGCGAGCCAGGGGTATTCGCTGCGAACTGCCGCCCTTATGCACTGGAGCACTACGGATACCATCTGCTCGGGTGCCGCGATCAAGACAGTTACCGGCGTTGGCTACTTGGTGAAGAACGCACTAAGGCAATGAGCGGCAATGAAAACATAGCCGATGCTGCGGTGGCAAAAGAATACGCGTTTCTGAAGGAGACGAAACGCACCCATTTCCTACTCGAACACGATGACGTGTTAAAAGCGTTTATTGAATCCGGCGTACGATGGCTTGCGCGAACGCTTGCCCGTCAAATTGAAATGATACCACGAGATCTTACGCAAGATTTCATTGAGGTGCTTACAGAGGTAGTGGCGAACATCGCCGAGTCAAACAAGAAGCTCTTGGTGTTCGGCGCGGAGACTGAATGTTGTATTGGCGTGTCGCCATTGGAGGAAACGGATTACAATACATTTATTATGGACCCACTGTGGGAGCATCCGGTGCATGTGCAGCTAATGAGAGCTCAACGCCGGCAAGCAAAGAAGGTATTGCTCATCTATGCGGATTTGTACCTTCGACTGACAGGCAGGCATGCGCCCGCTAGCATTTCCGATGATACAAGGGAAGTGATGCAGCGGAACGGCTACGGCCCGATGTTCATTGACTGGGTACAAGCGGATCTTAAACAGCAGCTGTTTGATCCGGCGCCTAGCCTCGCGTGGGTGCACACATATGTTGACCTCATGCATAAGGAGTTTATTTTCCCCGCGACCGACGATTGTGCGACCCCCTCCGCTGAACGTGAAGCCGGCGCGGTAGACTTGTGCGAAGATTCAAGTGTCAACGCTCTGCTGCACATGCTTTTTCTGATGGGCATTGGCTGGACGCCAGACAGCGACTCGAAGTCACAGTGGGCAATCTGTCAATGGACCGAACTCGCGGCCATGCCGGGTATCGAGAGCAAATCGCAATCGAGTGCTTTGGAGGCTTGCGGCGGCCTAGATGCCGTGGATGCGGTGGCTCCAGCGACGGACCGGAAACAGGCCCGTATAAGGTCGTTGTGAGGCTTGCAACGCTTTTCCTGCCTAGCGGTACGTCGCCCGGCGGCTCTTCGTCGGAACCGGGCGAGCGCACCTAGGAGCGCCGGGCCCGCCAAGGCCGTGTTCTTGGTTGGCCAGCCCTGTGTCGTGTTCCATCAGCGTTCCGCGGTGATCCCTATGCCCGACCATGGTGTTGTGCACGAGATCCGCCGTTGCGACATAGTCGCGTCAGGAGTGAGCGATGAGACATAGACATACAAACCGAGTACCCAGATCCAATCATCGTTGGAGGAAGTTTCTCTTGAAAAGCCACCTTGCCACCGAACTCGAGCTGATTAAGGCAAGGCTGGAGGCGTTGGGAGGCGGCCAGGGAAATTCGACCGACTTCGACACAAATGGCCTGAAGGACGCAGGCGACCAAGGGGGCTCTTCTGAAGAAGGCGGCCCATGAACGGCGGCCCTACGTCAGTTGGCGAGTCACAACTTGTCGCGCACGCTACTTATTTTTCCGTAACACTTCTCACAAAAGATACGTGTATCATGGCAGCTCCGAAATCTATCTCGTTGACAGGGCCGGATGGCGCCCTGCAGACGTTCAGTAGCTTGGCACAAGCCTGTACCGCTCTTGGCCAGCCATACAAGCAGGTCCACAAACGCTTGCACTACCTCGGCTGGCCGCCGGAAAAGGCTCTGGGAATACAGCCGACCGTTCCGCGTAACAAACCGGTCACTATAGCCATACCTAACGGCAGGGTGCGGCACTTCGCTTCTGAGCGGGAAGCATCCCGCGCACTCGGGGTGCCGTATCTGGTTGCATATCGGCGACTCCGGCGTGGGTGGACGCCTGAACAAGCTTTTGAAATTGTCGCCGCCCCCAGAAGAGAGAGTCCGGCAGCAAAAGAAGTCGTTCTTACTGTCGGCGGGGAGACCCTTAGATGGCGGTCTTTGGCTCAGGCCGCCATCGCAAATGGCCTGATACGGTCCTCAGTCAAGGATCGCATCCGTCGCGGGTGGACACTGCCCCAAGCTCTTGGCCTTGAGAACTCTGGGCGGCCTCCTCACAAAATCGCAACCACGGTAACCGACAACGGTGTAACCAGAACATTTGAGTCGATCACGGAAGCGGCAAATGCATATCGATTTTCGGTTGATCTCGTAAATGCACGACTCCACACGCTGAAATGGACTGTCGAAGAAGCTCTCGGGATCGTGCTACGGCCAGGCTACAACGACCTTTGCTATGGACTCATCTACATCATTACTCACACCGAAAGCGGCCGACAATACGTGGGGCAGACAAAAGAAGCGACCGTGGGAGACCGATGGGAACTGCACATCCTGGAGGCCTACAAGAATTCCAAGAAGACGGTGCGGCCCATCATCAAAGCGATACAGACCTATGGTCCCAACGCCTTCACGTACACCCGACTTGACAATGCACACTCCCACGCAGAGTTGAACGAAAAAGAGGTGTTCTGGATCGAAAGATTGAAAACACTCATGCCCAACGGTTTCAATGCCACTCGTGGCGGCCAGGGCCTTGAGTCCGGCAGGAGCGTCGAAGTGGGGGGCGTACGCTACAAAACACTTACCGCTGCCTCTGAGCAGCTTCGAGTACCTCTGTCGAGTGCATCTCGCTGGCTCAAGAAAGGAACGCCCGAGCAAGCATTTGGACTGGAACCGAAGCCTAAGCGAAAGAGTTCACGGGGCCATGTTGTGGAATTCACGCATGAGGGGAAGAAGGACCGGTACGCTTCACTGAGAGCAGCAGCGGATGCACACGGGGTATCCGAGTCCAATCTGCAACGGCGACTGAAGGACAGCTGGTCGATACAGGAAGCACTGGAACTTGTAGAAAGACCCGGAGCCAAACAAAAGAAGCCCGTTAGAATTCGCCTTGACGGGGAAATGGTGACCTATGTTTCACGCGGTGCCGCTGCCAGAAGCCATGGGCTGTCCGTTCAAACGTTTCTAATTCGAATTCGCAGGGGCTGGTCAACTAGGCGTGCACTTCTTACGCCAGCCGGAAAACAAGGCCGCCGCATGAAGCAGAAGTGATTTAGCGGTCCCGCACTCCTGCCGTCGTCGGCAGCAACCATTCCCAAGAAACCCGCCGCCAAGAAACCCATCACCGCCATCTACCAGTTCAAGATCACTCTACTGGGCATCGATCCCAAGATCTGGCGGCGGGTCCAAATCGCCGACTGCAAGCTCCATAACCTCCACCTCCCACATCTAGGCAGCGATGGGCTGATCGAACAGCCACTTTCACCATTTTGAATGCAATGGTAGACGGCATGGCATCCCGGACCACCTCGATCATGACGGCGACGGTGATGTCGTCGATTCAAAGAAAATCACGGTGAGCGATATCGTTCCCTCGGACGGCAAGAAGATTGCCTTCAGGTACACCTAAGACTTTGGTGACAACCGGGGGCATGAAGTCTTGTACGAGGGAGTCATCGAACCCGAACACAAGACCAAATACCCCATCTGACTCGAAGGCGAACGAGCCTGCCCGCCAGAAGACTGTGGTGGCATCTGTGGCTACGAATACCTTTTAGAAGCTCTTGCTGATCCCGATCACAAAGGACACCAAGGCATGAGGGAGCGGGTGGGTGAATTCGATTCGGATAAGTTTGAACCGAAGATCGCCACCGTGAGGATGAGGAGGTTGTTGAGGAGATAAAGATAAATCTCCTCAACAACCTCCCTGAGCCCCACCATCGGTCGTCTTCGCTTTACCACTCTCGCCGC
>JAPLPA010000478.1:0-1557 GCA_026400415.1 Afipia sp.
CCTTGCGTGTCTTCAAAACCGGCAGCGGGCATTTGAGCCCCTTTAGATCGAGCTTGGTCATGGCCATGCCCTTAGATGGCGGAGGCAATGTGCCGCGTCAACCGATCGAAAAAACCAATCGCGCTAAAGCAAACTCGAATAGCTGAGAAATCCGACCGTCTGGCCGGGCTCAACAGCCACGATATCCTCACCCAGTTCGACCAGACCGTCGGTGTCCACAAGTGACGACAGCAGGCCCGCGCCTTCGCGCGGAAATTTCACCACCTCCTGCATGCCGTCAGCGCCTTTGCGCAAACTCGCGCGGACGTATTCGCGGCGGCCAGACTTCTTTGCGTAGGCGAAGGCGGCGCGGACAGGCAGGGGGACAAGCTGCCTTTACGCGGTGCCGGCTAACGCCAAAATGGTTGGGCGCACGACGTAAGTAAACGTCACGAAACTTGCGACCGGATTTCCCGGCAACCCGATGAAAGGCGTACCACCGATAATCCCCATCGCCACCGGGCGGCCGGGTTTGATGGCCATCCGCCACAACAAGAGCTTTCCGACACTTTCCACTGCCGCCTTGACGTGATCTTCCTCGCCCGTCGATACGCCTCCAGATGTGAGAATAAGATCTGAATCGGCGGCAGCCGCTTTGAGCGCGGCAGCAAGAGATGTTTGATCGTCGTGCAAGATGCCAAGATCGCGGACCTCACAGCCAAGCCGGCGAAGCATCGCTGCAAGCATAAAACGGTTCGAATCGAAGAGTTGCGCCCTGCCGCGCACATTCCCTGGCGAGACGACTTCGTTGCCGGTGGAAAATACCGCGACGCGCAACCGGCGCCTCACCTGAACGCGCGTCAGACCAAATGCGGCAATAAGCGCTACATCCTGCGGCCGTAGCTGTCGCCCTGCCGGCAACGCGGGGTGTGCCTTCGGAATATCTTCGCCGGCTGGGCGTACATTCGCGCCGGGCTTGAGACCCTGCGGAAGCATAACCCTGCCCGCATCGTCGATCCGCACGTCCTCCTGCATGAAGACTGTGTCGGAACCTTCCGGCATCGGCGCGCCTGTAAAAATGCGTACGGCTTCTCCCGGCGCAATGGCCTGCGTGGCAGGGGCTCCAGCCTGAATTCGCCCGGCAATCGGAAAAGCATGGTCCTTACCGGACGACAGGTCGGCGCTGCGCACGGCGTAGCCATCGACCGCTGAGTTCGTAAACGGAGGCAATGCGAGTGGCGCGACGATGCCTATCGCCAGAACACGGCCATCGGCGTCGGCAAGATCGACCCATTCAGTATCGGCAACTGTGTTCACACGGCTCGCGATGATCGCAACCGCTTCGTCGACCGACATCAGCGGGCCACCGAACGCGAAACAGTCGTCTGATAGTTGCGCCACTTTAGGTTGCCTTGGTCCGTCGCAAAGAATTTTGCAAAGATATTGTGAAGGGTTCTCCGGCGGGGCCGGTTTGTCTCTTTTATATAGCTATTATGTATCGGCTCATAACCCCTGAGCCCGGACAGAGGCCAGCTGAACCGCGCGCCAGAGACTATATGGACATTGCGCGCCGGCTAT
>JAPLPA010000478.1:1589-2158 GCA_026400415.1 Afipia sp.
ATGGACGACTGTCACCGACAGCGCGCCCGACCCATAGGCGCATCAAGACCGAGCAAGCCATGACGAAAGCCATTCCGGCCAATCTTACAGATTCCGAGCCGAAGAACGAATCCGTTCCAAAGGTGATGCCGGATCCGAAAAACCCGCGGCTGACGGAGCGCGTCACCGGGATTGACCAGACCGGCGCGCCTATAGAGATCAATGTTCCGGTCGAGCGCGCACTGACGCTTTATCTGAATGCGCAGGAGATCGTCACCATGATGACGATCAACGACTACCCGGAATATCTGGCACTCGGCTATCTGCTCAATCAGAACATGCTGAAGCCCGACGACATTGTCACTGAAGTCGTCTACGACGACGACCTGCAGGTTGTCGTGGTTTACACCGAACGCGGCACCAACTTTGAAGAGAAGCTCAAAAAGAAGACGCTCACCTCCGGTTGCGCGCAGGGAACTGCCTTCGGCGATCTGATGGAGGCAATCGAAGGCGCGTCGCTACCAAAAGCGGAATTGCGGACGTCATGGCTCTATCAGATGACACACGCGGTCAACACCGCACCATCTTTG
>JAPLPA010000488.1 GCA_026400415.1 Afipia sp.
CTGAACTACGGACTGTCGCGCGGCTATCCGGTGTATCTCTCCACCAAGAACACCATCCTCAAAGTCTATGACGGCCGCTTCAAGGATATTTTTCAAGAAATCTACGACAAGGAATTCAAGAAAGATTTCGAGGCCAAGGGCCTCACCTATGAGCATCGCCTGATCGACGACATGGTCGCCTCGGCGCTGAAATGGTCTGGCGGCTACGTCTGGGCGTGTAAAAATTACGACGGCGACGTGCAGTCCGACACCGTGGCGCAAGGTTACGGTTCGCTCGGCCTGATGACGTCGGTCTTGTTGACGCCTGACGGCAAGGTGGTTGAAGCCGAAGCCGCGCACGGCACGGTGACGCGCCATTATCGCGAACACCAAAAGGGCAAGGAAACCTCGACCAACTCCATCGCGTCGATCTTCGCCTGGACGCAGGGGCTCGCCCACCGCGCCAAGCTCGACAACAACGACGCGCTGGCGAAATTTGCCAAGACGCTGGAGAAGGTCTGTGTCGACACCGTCGAAAGCGGTTTCATGACCAAGGACCTCGCGCTGCTGGTCGGTGCAGACCAGCGTTGGCTTTCCACCACCGGCTTCCTCGATAAGGTCGCGGAGAACCTCACCAAGGCGATGGCTGCGTGAGCGCGCGACCACCCGAACAAAAAATGCCGGACGCCATTGCGGCGTCCGCAGAGGACGCGGTCCTCACCCTGCATGCCGAAGGCGCGCAGATTTATGAATGGAAGCCCGATGCGGCGGTTACTCTATCGTGGGTGTTACGCGAACCGACCGCGACCTTGATCTTGGACGGCAAAACCGTCGGCCGGCATTATGCAGGACCGAACTGGGAGCATCACGACGGCAGCGCCGTCGTCGGGAAGGCCATCGCCAGCGCTCCTGCGACAACGCCGAACGATATTCCGTGGCTAAAGATCGAGATCGTCTCCAAACGCGGCAGCGGCGTGTTGAGCAACGTAACTGCCGTACAGCGGATCAACACTGTCGGCGGCAAGGCCAGCGCGACGCCGGGACAGCCCGGTGAATTTCTTGCCGTGTCTTATGCAGCCGTGAATGATTCTCCAGGTTTTAATGTCGATTTTTCTTTGGCAGAGCCTCACAAAAAGAAGGCCGATCATTTCGAGACCCATTTAAAAATTAACGCTTCATCGGCTTTGGCGCCGTCGGGTCCACCGGCCTGCGCCATGTCGGGTTTACCGCCGCCGCCCTTGCCGCCAAGCGCTTCCGAAGCGACCCGCACCAGATCGACCGCACTGAAGCGCGAGGTGAGATCGGACGTCACGCCCACGACGACGCTTGCCTTGCCGTCCTCGCTGGTGGCAACGAGCGCCACGACGCCGGAGCCGATCTGTTTCTTGCCTTCATCCGCAAGGCTCTTGAGATCCTTGATCTCGACGCCTTGGACTGCACGACCGAGAAACTTCACATTGCCGACGGTGCGAATGTCAGATGCCGCACCCGCGCCATTGCCAGCCGCGCCACCACCCATCGCGAGTTTCTTGCGTGCGTCCGACAGCGCGGCTTCTAACTTTTTGCGCTCATCGACCAGTGCGGCGATGCGCTTCGGCAAATCGTCGAGCGAGGTTTTCAGTTCTGCGGCAGCGCTTTTCGCGGTTTGAATGGTGGCATTGACGGCGTGACGCGCATTATTTCCCGTCAATGCCTCGATGCGGCGAACGCCGGAGGCAACCGCGCTTTCGCCAGTCACCGAGATCAAGCCAATGTCGCCGGTGCGACGAACATGTGTGCCGCCGCACAATTCGACCGACCAGCCGAGGGAGTTGCCTGTCGGCGCTCCCATCGACACGACTCGCACTTCGTCACCGTATTTCTCGCCGAACAGCGCGCGCGC
>JAPLPA010000142.1:0-955 GCA_026400415.1 Afipia sp.
CTTTGCGGTCGCCGCGCGACAATGGCGGCATGCCGAAGCTATTATTGGGTAGCGTCGCGTCCTGAGCAATTTCCAGCTCAATCGGGTCGCGGAATGCGAAAATGCGCTTGCGGGCGAAGCCGGTCGCGCCGATGGCGGCGAACAATATCGGCCAGGCCCACAATCCAATACGGTCGTTGAGCGCGTCACCGAACACGATCACCAAATACAGCATCAGCGGCAGATAAAACGCCGACACGATCAGGCTGGCGGCGGCGAAGCGCCAAAGCGACACACGCGCCCAGCCGCAGGCGACGAAAGCGACGAAGACGATGCCCGGCACAACCCGGCATAGCGCAACCAGACCGAATACATTGCGCTTGAGCGTGTCGCCGACGCGCCGCACCCGGCCGTCGACGGCGAAGCGCGACAACCAGGGCACATAGCGGGCGGCGGCGCCGATGCCGTAGAGCACGAAATCGCTCGCGACGATGCCGCCATAGATGCTCAGCACGACCAAAGTCGTCGGCATCAAATTGTTCACAATGAGGTAGCCGCCGAGGATGATCGCGAGATCCTCATGTGCGAACGGCAACACGATCAAAGACGTGATTTTTGTGAGGCCGGACAAATCCGCGGTCAGGATTTGCCCGAACGCCGCTATCGATTGAAACAAGAGTTACCCCGATCCCCCACGAAGCCTTTCCCGATGAAAGGCGGAGCCTGTCGTTTTTATGCTTACGGCTCTTTTATGCTTACGGCTCTAAAGATTATTTTGGCCTAACAAGCCCTGCCGGACAAGAAACTTCAATCCCGCAACGCGCAATATGCTGAATCCCTGCGCAACTCCCAAAAAATTGTTGCTCCGAGGCCACAACGGAATTTCACCGCTTTTCCAGCGAGGGTCGGCACATTATCCGGATACCGAGCGATTTCGGCGGTGTCCCGCAATGCGCGCGACATCTGGCAGCCCAAC
>JAPLPA010000142.1:1040-2285 GCA_026400415.1 Afipia sp.
ATAGGTCGCCCTCGCCGCAACGCAGCGCGCGGATCTTGAGTTTTCGACGTCGCGAGCCGGCGCCCGACCCGCCGAGCCGTAGTGGCGCGGCGCCCGGATTGGGCCAATACGAGCGTGACGATCAACCGGACGATTACCGCCACCGGATGCTGGTCAATCTGGCGGCGTTTTTGTTTGTGCTGATGCTGGTTGGCGCTGGCTACTGGCTAGCCGACACCATGGCGCGCATGCGCAAGGATCAGGATTGCGTGCTGAGCGGACGGCGCGGCTGCAGCCCGGTCGGCGTCGAAATTCCCCGAAATCGCTGGTGAGCCGGGCCAGTCTGCCTTCGCCGCGGGACATCGCGGGGCTCAGCCCCCGAAATTGGCCGTTTTAGCCTTAAAATGGGTACCGCCATTGAACTTGACCCATTGCTTCGCTATACGGGCGAACGACGGTTAGCCGGTAAAATGCCGGGCCGGGGCTGATCCGCTTGGGCGTTGCGCCCTCCACCTTGGGCAATTGTCAGAACTCAAATTAAATCAGAGAGTTATCGATGTCCTCCACGTTCGAAACGATCGCCAATATTATCGCCGAAACGTGCGATATTCCGCGCGATTCCATTACGGCCGAAAGCCACGCCATTAACGATCTCGGCATCGATAGCCTGGATTTTCTCGATATCGCCTTCGCCATCGACAAGGCCTTCGGGATCAAGCTTCCGCTCGAGCAATGGACACAGGAAGTCAGCGACGGCAAGGCCACCACCGACCAGTATTTCGTACTCAAGAACCTCAGCGCCCGCATCGACGAACTCGTCGCTGCCAAGGGAGCCTAAATCACGGCACCGCATGCGACTCGAGTATTTTCAACTCATCGATCGCATCGTCGAGCTCAATCTCGCGGATCGCAAGATCACCTGTGAGGCGACGGTACCAACGGCGAGCACAATCTTCGAAGGCCATTTCCCCGGCTATCCGTTAATGCCGGGAGTGCTGCTGGTGGAAGCCATGGCGCAGACCTCGGGCTGGCTTGTCGTCGCCGCCACCGGATTCGAACGCATGCCTTTCCTCGCCTCGATCAAGGACGCAAAATTGCGCACCTTCGTGACTCCCGGCCAGGTTCTTTCGGTTACATCCCATCTGGCGCACGAAGGCTCCGGCTTCTCGGTGCTCAACGCCAAGATCAAGGCCGAAGGCAAGGCCGTTGCCGATGCCACCCTCACCTTCAGGGTGCTCGATTTTCCCAATGCCGAGATGGCGGAAC
>JAPLPA010000501.1 GCA_026400415.1 Afipia sp.
ACGGCCAGCATGTCGAAGGCCTCGAAGAAGCCGATGTCGTGCTGATCGGCGTATCGCGCACGTCGAAGACGCCGACCTCGATCTATCTCGCCAATCGCGGCATCAAGACCGGCAATGTGCCGCTGGTGCCGGGTGTGCCGTTGGCGCCGGAAGTGGAAAGGCTGACGCGGCCGCTGGTCATCGGGCTTTACGCCAGTCCCGAGCGCATCGTGCAGATCCGCGAGAACCGGCTGCTTGGGCTCAATGCGCATCGCGACGACGACCAATATATCGACAAGAACGCGGTCGCCGAAGAAGTGGCTTATTCGCGCCGGCTTTGCGCCAAGCATAATTGGCCGATCATCGACGTGACCCGGCGCTCGATCGAGGAGACCGCCGCCGCGGTGATGAAACTGCTGGGCGAACGCCGGCGCAAGCCGGTGGGCGGCTAGGCGCACCGCCGAAGGAAGATTCATGCCGTTTTGGACCGCCCCGCAACACCTGGTGCTCGCGTCGAAAAGCGACATCCGCGGCAAGATTCTGGCCGCCGCCGGCCTGCGCTTCGGCATCAGGCCGGCGCAGATCGACGAGCGCGCCGTTGAGGCCAAGGCCGGTTCGCTCGACGCCGCCGCCGTCGCCGCTCTTTTAGCGCGTGCCAAGGCCGAAGCCGTGGCGGCGACGCAATCCGGCCATCTGGTGCTCGGGGCCGACCAGACTTTGGCGCTCAACAAGGAACGTTTCAGCAAGCCGGCCAACCGCGCCGAGGCAGTGCGGCAATTGCGCGCGCTGCGCGGCAAGACCCATGCGCTGCATTCCGCGTTGGCACTGGTCTGCGACGGCAAGGTTCTGTTCGAGCTGGTCGATACCGCACGGCTGACGATGCGCGATTTTTCCGACCGCTTCCTCGACGACTATCTTGACATGGCCGGCGACACTGCACTGTCGAGCGTCGGCGGCTATCAGCTGGAGGGCATCGGCATTCATCTATTCGAGAAGGTCGAGGGCGACTATTTCACCATCCTCGGCCTGCCGCTGTTGCCGCTGCTGGTTCACCTGCGCAAAAGCGGATTTGTGGACGGCTGACGGGAAACGCGAAAACGATGTTCATCCTCGGTCTGACCGGTTCGATCGGCATGGGAAAATCCGCGACGGCGAAGATGTTCGCCGACGAAGGCGTGCCGGTGCACGACGCCGATGCGGTTGTGCATAGGCTTTACGAGGGCGAGGCGACGCCTTTGATCGAAGCGGCGTTTCCCGGCACGACGAGCGGCGGCACGGTCGATCGCACCAGGCTCGGCCAGCGCGCGCTCGGCGACGCGGCAGCAATCGCGCGGTTGGAACAGATCGTCCATCCGCTGGTGACCAAAGCGCGCGAACAATTTCTCGCGGAAGCCGAAAAGAGCGGCGCCGTTGTCGCCGTGCTCGATGTGCCGCTCTTGCTCGAGACCGGCGGCGAGAAACGCTGCGACGCGGTGGTGGTGGTGTCGGCGCCCGCCGAGATGCAGCGCGCCCGCGGTGGATACGTCGCGCGGATTCGACGCCGCTCGCGCGCAGGTGCGTGAAATTCTCCAGGCGGTTGCTAAGATGCCGAAACGGCGGCATTGAGTCGTTTTCAAAAAGCCCAGAAAATATGCGCGAAATCGTCCTCGATACCGAAACCACCGGGCTTGATCCGAACAAAGGCGACCGCCTGGTCGAGATCGGCTGCGTCGAGCTGTTGAACCGGATTCCGACCGGCGCGACGTTTCACGTCTACTTGAACCCGGAAAGAGATATGCCGGCCGAGGCC
>JAPLPA010000536.1 GCA_026400415.1 Afipia sp.
CCGACCGACGGCGAACTCTACATCGCGCACTTCATGGGCGCGGGAGCGGCGTCGAAATTGATTTCCAACGCAGAAGATAGTCCGAACAAGTCTGGCCCCGCGTTGTTTCCCACGGCCGCTGCGGCAAACCGCTCAATCTTCTACAATCGCGACGGTAGTCCGCGAAGCATTTCACAAGTCTATTCGGTATTGATCTCGCGCTACGATACCGCGGCCAATTCGCAGGCGACTCAAAAAGTGCTGGCGTCCGCCGGTGTGACGCCGGGCTCTACGCGTGTCGCAACGGCTGCTCCACCCATCGACAATGCTGCGTATCTCTCCAGCTTTCCGCAGGCCCGCACACCTGCGCCCGCGCTTCAGCAGGTCGCAGCGCTGCAACCCCAAGCTCAGAACGAGCCGGTGTTCCGCTCGCTGTTTCAAGGAGGCGACCGGCCCGAACCTGTCTCGCCGGCGATACGCGAGTTATGGGGCAATTCGTCGTCGCTGACATCGACGCTGCCGGCACCTGGAGTGCCGGCAACCGCAAGCGCTCCACGGCCACTCGATTTGTTCAGCGATCGGGCTGGCGTGTTCAGCAGCTAGCCTATAGACGAGGCGTCGTCGCACGGGGCCTCGCTTGAGCTATATCTTCGTTCTCATCGTCGGTCTGATTGCCGGTGTCATCAGTGGCATTGTCGGCACCGGTTCGTCGATCATGCTGCTTCCGGTGCTGATCTATCAGTTCGGTCCCAAGCAGGCTGTCCCCATCATGGCGATTGCGGCCATCATGGCCAATCTGTCACGCATCATCGTGTGGTGGCGCGAGGTGGACTGGAAGGCGGTCGCGGCTTACTCGATTACGGGTGTGCCCGCAGCGGCCATCGGCGCGCGGACATTGCTCGCGCTGCCTTCGCATGCCGTCGATATTGCGATCGGGCTGTTTTTGCTGTCGATGATTCCGGCTCGGCGCTGGTTCGCCGCGCACGACATCAGGCTGCCGCTCTGGGTGATGGTTATCGTCGGCGCTGTCGCCGGGTTTTTCACCGGCATCGTAGCGTCGACGGGTCCCATTACTGTTCCGATTTTCATGACATTCGGACTGATCAAAGGCGCTCTGCTCGGCACCGAGGCTGCCGGCTCGCTTCTCGTTTACATCAGCAAGGCTTTGACGTTTCGCCGCTTAGATGCGATGCCGCTCGATGTTTTCCTCAACGGATTGATCGCGGGCTCGACTTTGTTTGCGGGCGCATTCGTCGCCAAACGCTTCGTGTTGAAGCTCGATCCGGATTCGTTTCGTCTGATGATGGATGGACTGATGCTGGTCGCTGGATTGTCGATCCTATGGGGCGCTTTCAATTAAGCGCGGATTTACTGCGGTTAACAAAAGCTCAATAACCGCAGCGGTTATGGTGAACCGTTTCTTAAGTGTCATGGTTTACGGTTTCTGACAGTCGGCGTCGTGTGATGACGCCATCATGTTGCGTAAGCCGGAATACCCATGATCGTTCGGCAGTTTATCAACTGGGTTCGCACCGCCCCCGCAGGCGAGCGCGCAGAGGCGACACGGGCATTGGCCCGGGCCTGGCTTATTTCAGATTTATCGGAAGACGATCGTGCGGCGGCCGAAGGCGCGCTGCTGATGCTTCTCGACGATGCTTCGCCGCTGGTCCGCCAGGCGATGGCCGAAGTCTTCGCCAGCGCCACCGATGCGCCGCCGTCGATTGTCGCGGCACTCTCGGTCGATCAGCCGGCTATAGCTGTTTTGGTTCTTGAACATTCGCCGCTTCTGATCGATGCCGATCTCGTCGATATCGTCGCGACAGGCAACCCAGAAACCCAATGCGCTATCGCACGTCGGACCGAACTGCCCCCCCTCGGTGTCGGCTGCGATTGCGGAAGTCGGCAGCGCATCGGCGGCTCTCGTGCTCATCGAGAATCCCGCCGTTGCGCTGGCGCCATTCTCGCTTGATCGAATCGTTGAGCGGCATGGGCATCTTTCCGCGGTTCGCGAAGCGCTCCTTGCGCTCGAAGACCTCCCGGCCGCAACACGGCTCGCCTTGGCCGAGCGTTTGTCGAGCACGCTGGCGCATTTCGTGACTGCGCGCCAATGGCTGAACCCGGACCGCGCCCAGCGCGCTACGGCGGAAGCGCTGGAGCGTTCGACCGTCAACATCGCCGCCAAATCTCGCGGCGAGGACATGCCTGCGCTCATCAAGCATATGCGTGGCACCGGACAGCTCAATGCAGGTCTGGTCCTGCGCGCGTTGCTGTGCGGTAATATCGATCTATTCGAAGAAGCACTCGTGGAATTGTCCGGCTTGACGCGGAGCCGCATAGCCGCCCTGATTCACGACCGCAGTGCCGTCAGCCTCAACGCATTGCTCGCGAAAGCCGGCATGCCGGAATCGACTTATCCTGCGTTTCGCGCGGCACTCGACGCCAGCCATGAGATCGGCTTCGTTGGCACGGTTGATGGTGCGACGCGTCTGCGCCGTCGCATGGTCGAGCGTGTGCTGACCCAATGCGAGCAGGGCGCATCGAAGTCGACCGAGTCGCTCCTGATTTTGTTACGGCGTTTTGCCACCGAATCTGCCCGCGAGGAGGCTCGTCTGTTCTGCGACGAGCTTGTGGCTGCGGCGCAATTCCCGGATGCGGTCTATGAGGATGAACCGGCTGAAGAACTCATCATCGCCGAATCGCTCGAAACGGTTGAGCCTTACGACGATGAGCCGCACGTCCTTGAACTCGAAGCGCCCGAGGACCAGCCTGAAGAGATCGAGGAAGATGTCGTTTGGGACAACCGCCTCGAGCCGGTTTTCGATGATTATGCAAGTTTCGACGGCTACGCCCGTCAAGACAACGACGG
>JAPLPA010000602.1:0-1583 GCA_026400415.1 Afipia sp.
CTACGACAAGAAGGGCGACATCACCCGCCTCGATTACGTGATGTACGTCTGGAAGAAGAACGCGCAGGGCAAGATCACCTACGAAGAGCTTGAGTAGTTCTTCTCAATCGCAGAAATGCAAAACCCCCGGAGGAAACTCCGGGGGTTTTTGTTTGGGCAGCTAGCCAATTCCAGCAGTCCTTATAAAGATCACAAAATGATTATTGCCGAACGTGTTTTGAAAAAGAGAAATGCGTCGAAAGACATATCAGTACCCATTCGTATTTTTGCGCCTACGCAAGAGATTGACGCTTGGGCCTGCCACTGGGAAATTCATTGGCCAGATCGCCTCAGAACTGGCGACGCCTTAGGCTTTGACGGAGCTCAAGCTCTAATTCATGCATTTCAAACAGTCGGCTCAGAAATCTACGCAAGCGATGAGCACAAATCGGGACAATTATTTTGGAGTAATTTCCGGCGTGGATACGGCTTCCCCGTTCCCCAAAATATCCGCGATGTTCTTATAGGTGACGACGCTGACTATTTTTGAATGTGGATGATTAAAGGAGGCATAAAGCGACGTACGCACTTCCACGAGTGGCTGCTGTAGCAATTGAGATTGGTTTTATCCGATCTTCCCCAGCGCCGGGAAAATCTCCAGCAGCCAGAACCCGGCTTCCGACACATAGCCGGTGAGAAACGCGATGCCGGTCAGCACCAGCAACGCGCCCATGGCCTTCTCGACGATTTCGAGGTGACGGCGGAAGCGCGCGATCAGCGCCATCGCCGGCTCGACAGCAAGCGCCGCCAACACGAACGGAATGCCGAGGCCCGCGGAATAGATCGCGAGCATCCCCGCCCCCTGCGCCACCGTGTCGCGCGACGCGGCGACGGCGAGAATGGCCGCGAGGATCGGCCCGATGCAGGGCGTCCATCCGAACGCGAATGCCAGGCCCATCGCGTATGCGCCCCACAGACCGACCGGCTTTGCCATCGCCAGCCGTTTCTCGCGCATCAACACCGAAAGCCGAGTGAGGCCGAGGAAATGCAGGCCCATGACGATGATGACGATGCCGGCGACGATGGCGAGCTGCGGCGAATAATGCAGCACGAGGGAGCCGATGGCGCTCGCGCTCGCGCCGAACGCGATGAAAACCGTGGAAAAGCCCGCGACAAAGAGAAGCGAGGCAAACACCGCATCGCGCTTCACGCCCTTGCCCTCTTCGCCCTCGGCGCGGCGGCCGAGCGAGGCACCCGCCAGATAGACGAGATACGGTGGCACCAGCGGCAACACGCAGGGCGACAGAAAGCTCAGGATACCGGCAAACAACGCGGCGGCGATGGAGACATCGGCGTTCATGGCGACTAGATGCGACATGAGGGCGCGGTGCGCAAGCCGCAATCCGCGTACTCGCCGGGACGTGATCGGGCGTGATAGAGTTTGCCGGACACAACAACGCGGGCCAGCATGCCGCAGAACCTCATCACCGATGTCGCGGGTATCCGTGTCGGCCACGCCGACGATGTGAAACTCGCATCTGGCGTCACAGCCGTCGTGTTCGACCGTCCCGTCATTGCCTCTGGCGACATTCGCGGAGGCGGTC
>JAPLPA010000602.1:1666-2683 GCA_026400415.1 Afipia sp.
GAAAATCGATGCAATCGTGCTTGCCGGAGGCTCGGCCTTCGGTCTCGACGCAGCTTCAGGCAGGCAAGCGTGGCTGCGCGAACAGGGACGCGGCTTTGCCATGCGCGAAGCGTTGGTACCGATCGTGCCGAGCGCGATCCTGTTCGATCTTCTCAATGGCGGCGACAAGAAATGGGGGCGCTATCCACCCTATCGCGAACTTGGTTACACGGCGGCTTTCGCGGCGGATACGGAATTTTCGCTGGGCAGTGTCGGCGCCGGCCTTGGCGCATTGACGCTCAACCTCAAGGGCGGCATGGGTTCGGCCTCCGACAAACTTGGCGATATCACCATCGCAGCGCTTACCGCAGTGAACCCCGCAGGCAGCGTGACGGTTGGCGACAGCGGGCAATTCTGGGCGGCGCCCTTTGAACAGAACAACGAGTTTGGCGGACGCGGTTTTCCACACCACGTTCCTGCCGAAGCGCTGGTGCCGCGCACCAGGGGATCGTCAGCCACGAATACGACGCTCTCGATTGTCGCCACCGATGCAATCCTGACAAAAGCCCAGGCGAGATTGCTTGCCGTGATGGCGCAAGACGGCATCGCCCGGGCGATCTATCCGGTCCATACCCCGCTCGATGGCGATAGCGTATTCACGGTTTCAACCGGCGTACATCGGCTTGGAAACCCGGTGTTCGATCTGATGCGGCTTGGTGCTATTGCCGCCAACGTCGTCGCCCGGTCTGTCGCGCGCGGCGTGTACGAAGCAAGCGCATTGCCGTTTGCCGGAACACAGCCAGCGTACAAGGATAAATTCCGCTAGAAAAATCTTTCAGCGCGGAATGGCGCGGGATCCATGAACGGCGTCGCCTCCGTCATCATTTCCGCCAGCAGCCTTCCCGTCGCGGGGCCAAGCGTCAGCCCCCAATGGCCCTGGCCAATCGCGAGCCACATATTCTGTTGTCCTGGCGCAGGGCCGATTACGGGACGCGAATCCGCAAAACATGGCCTTGCGCCATGCCATGGCTGCGGCTC
>JAPLPA010000095.1 GCA_026400415.1 Afipia sp.
GGCGACAGTGACTTCGCATCAAGTTCAGTGAGCGCGGTCGCCCAGTCGATGGTCTCGGCCACACCTGGCACCTTGAACAGATCCTGCTCACGCAGCGCTTGGACAAATCCGACCACTTGCTGCGAAAGCTTAGCGCCGATGCCCGGAACGCGCGACTTGACGATGGCAAGCTCGCGCTCGGCGGATGGGTAATCGACCCAGTGATAAAGACAACGGCGCTTCAGCGCATCGTGAATTTCGCGGGTGCGGTTCGATGTAACGATGACGATTGGCGGTTGCGGTGCTTTCACAGTACCCAATTCGGGAATGGACACCTGAAAGTCGCTGAGAATTTCCAGAAGATAAGCCTCGAAGGCTTCATCCGCGCGGTCAAGTTCGTCGATGAGCAACACGGGAGGTCGGTCAGTCACTCCGCTGGCTTCCGCCAGACGAATGGCGATCATCTGCGCAGCGCTATTCCACTCATAAACAGCGGACGCGACATCCAGACCTTCATAGCATTGCAGGCGGATCAACTTGCGGCCAAGCGCGGCGCTCAAGACCTTGGCGATTTCGGTCTTGCCGACACCGGCCTCACCTTCAAGAAAGAGCGGACGCCCCATCCGCAGCGACAGGAACACAACCGTCGCCAGCGAACGTTCGGAAAGATAGCCACGGCTGGTGAGCAGGTCGAGCGTCGCATCGACGGAAGATGGGATCGCCGAAACCTTGCTCATGAAGAAGCCGACTCCAAAATTCGAGACAATCAGGTCTTCGCAGTTGCGGCTTCCATGGCGCGGTGCGCGAGGACCTGAATAAGATGGGCGCGATATTCCGCGCTGCCGTGGAGGTCGCTGTTGAGGCCGTCGGCGGGCACAGTGAGACCGACGAGTGCCTTTGCGGAGACTCTTTTCTTCAGCGCTTCCTCAAACGAGGTGACGCGAAACACACCGTTGCCGCCGGCACCTGTCACTGCAACACGCACATCGGATGGTCGCTTGGCAACGAACACGCCGACCAGCGCGTAGCGTGATGCCTGATTGCGGAATTTCTGGTACGCAGCCTTCTTCGGAAGCGGAAACATAACCTTAGTGACGATCTCGTCGGCTTCGAGCGCCGTCGTGAAAAGGCCTTGAAAGAATTCTTCCGGCTTCAGCTTACGCTTGTTGGTAACGATGGTCGCGCCAAGCGCAACACAGGCAGCCGGATAATCCGCGGTCGGATCGTTGTTGGCGAGTGAGCCGCCGATTGTACCCTTGTGGCGCACTGCAGGGTCGCCGATCAGCCCGGCGAGTTCGGCGAGTGCCGGAATCGCTTCGCCGACAATCGCCGACGAAGCCACTGCTGCGTGAGTTGCGGTGGCACCGATGACGAGATTGCGTCCCTTCATCTCGATGCTGTTGAGACCTTCGATATGCGACAGATCGATCAGATGCGGCGGATTGGCTAGACGTTGCTTCATCACCGGCACAAGCGTGTGGCCACCCGCGATCAATTTTGCGTCCTCGTTCTTGGCGAGAAGGTTAGCGGCCTGCCGCACAGTGCCAGGGCGATGATATTTGAATTCGTACATGAAAATTCCTTACGCCAAATCCGACTTCGCCATCGCCTTGGCGCCCGCCGCAATTGACACCACGATATTCTGATATCCGGTGCAGCGACAGAGATTGCCTTCAAGCTCTTCGCGAATGGTATGGTCGCTCAAATTGTGGCCCTTGCGATGCACGAGATCGACGGCGGTCATAATCATCCCCGGCGTGCAGAAGCCGCACTGCAAGCCATGATGTTCGCGAAATGCTTCCTGCATCGGATGCAGCGGCGCACCGTCGGCGGCCAAGCCTTCGATGGTCTTGACCTCATGCCCATCCGCCATCACCGCCAGCGTCGTGCAGGCTTTCACAGCCTTGCCGTCGAGATGGACGATGCACGCACCGCACTGCGAGGTGTCGCAGCCGACATGCGTCCCTGTGAGTTTCAGATTTTCGCGCAGAAATTGAACCAACAATGTGCGCGGATCGACATTGGCGGTCACGGGATTGCCGTTCACGATCAGTGAAATCTTGGCCATCAACACTCTCTGTCTGTCGGCTTGCTTGTCATTCGGCGTGCCGCATGGCGCGGCGCAAAAGTCGTTAAAATAGTTCCAAACCCATAATATGGGCCAACGCCGCAATGAGCAACCTCATGCCGTCGCATCACCGAACAAGAAGGCTTGATTTGCGAGGCGGCCTGATATGCGAAAAGGCCGTCAGCCTGCCGCCACAGCATCGGCAAATTTGGCGAAGAAGTCGTCCGCCAGTTTCTTCGCCGAGCCACTGATGAGCCGCTGTCCAAGCTGCGCGAGCTTGCCGCCAATCTGCGCTTCCACATTATATGTGAGCAACGTGCCACCGTCTTTGTCCGCCAGCGCCACTGTCGCGCCGCCCTTGGCAAAACCTGCAACACCACCTTCACCCTCGCCTGAAATCTTGTAGCTGTTCGGCGGATCGAAATCGCTCAGCGTCACCTTGCCCTTAAAGCGCGCAGAGACCGGGCCGACCTTCATTTTGGCGACGGCTTCAAACTGGTTGTCGCCGGATTTAGTCAGCTCCTCGCAGCCAGGAATGCAGACTTTCAAAACGTCCGGATCGTTGAGCTTCTCCCACACCACTTGGCGCGAAGCCGGAAGCTGGACTTCACCAGTCATTGTCATCGCCATGGAAGCTTCTCCAAACCTGCCGAACCTGTCGCCGCCAACTGAA
>JAPLPA010000428.1 GCA_026400415.1 Afipia sp.
CTGGAGCGGGTCCGGTTCCTGTCGATTTCCGCCAACAACCTTGATGAGTTCTTCATGGTCCGCGTTGCGGGCCTCAAGGCTCAGGTCCGCGAAGGCATCTCCGAGCGCAGCCCGGATGGCTCGACGCCGTCCGAACAGCTTGTGCAGATCAACGAGACCGTCTCCAAACTCGCCAGCGACCAGCAGGCGATCTGGCGCGATCTGCGCGTGATATTGGCCGACGCCGGCATCGTTCTGGTGGACGGCAAGGATGTCAGCAAGTCGGAGGCCGCGTGGGTCGAGGATCACTTCCTGCACAACATCTTTCCGCTGCTAACGCCGCTGGCGATCGATCCGGCGCATCCGTTTCCGTTTATTCCGTCGCTCGGCTTTACCATCGCACTTCAATTGGCGCGAAAAACCGACGGCCGGGCGATGAACGCGCTTATTCGCATGCCGGGCAAGATTCATCGGGCGGCTGTTTCCCGGTTACACCGTCAAGGGGCAGGGCGCGTTTCGCGTGATCCGCGATTCGGAACTGGAAATCGAGGAAGAAGCCGAAGATCTGGTGCGCGTGTTCGAGACCGCCTTGAAGCGCCGCCGCCGCGGTTCGGTGATCCGGCTCGAGATCGAAGCCACCATGCCGGACGAATTGCATGCCTTCGTGCAGCGCGCATTGTCCACCACCGACGACGAAGTGCTCATGGTCGATGGTGTGCTTGCGATGAATGAATTGTCGCAACTGACGCGCCTCGACCGGCCGGACCTTGAGTTTGTGCCTTACGTGCCGCGCCATCCAGAGCGCGTGCGCGATCACGGCGGAGATATTTTCGCCGCGATCCGGCAGAAAGACCTCATTGTCCACCACCCTTACGAGTCTTTCGACGTCGTTGTGCAGTTTTTGCAGCAGGCGGCCCGCGATCCTGACGTCGTCGCCATCAAGCAGACGCTCTATCGCACGTCACGCGACAGTCCGATCGTGCGAACGCTGGCCGAGGCTGCGGAGGCCGGAAAATCCGTCACCGCGCTGGTGGAGTTGAAGGCTCGCTTCGACGAGGAAGCCAACATTCGCTGGGCTCGCGATCTGGAGCGCGCAGGCGTACAGGTGGTTTACGGATTTCTCGAACTGAAAACCCACGCCAAGCTGTCGTTCGTCGTACGCCGCGAAAGCACGGGTCTCACAACCTATGTTCACACCGGCACCGGAAACTACCATCCGGTGACGGCGCGTATTTATACCGACCTGTCATATTTCACCTCCGACCCCGTCATCGCGCGCGATGCTGCGCGGGTGTTCAACTACATCACGGGTTATGCCGAACCGAGCGGCATCGAGAAGATGGCGGTCTCTCCCCTCACGCTGCGCAAGCGGATTCTCGATCACATCCACGGCGAAGCGAGCCATGCGCGCCACGGCAAACCCGGCGCGATCTGGATGAAGATGAATTCGCTGGTCGATCCGGAGATCATCGACGCGCTGTACGATGCTTCTCAGGCCGGTGTTTCGATTGAACTCATCATCCGCGGCATCTGCTGCCTGCGCCCGGGTGTTGCGGGACTGTCCGAGAATATTCGCGTCAAATCGATCATCGGCCGTTTTCTGGAACACGGGCGAATCTATTGCTTCGGGATGGGCTACGGCCTGCCCAGCGAGAAGTCGGCTGTGTATATCTCGTCGGCCGACATGATGCCGCGCAATCTCGACCGCCGCGTCGAGGTACTGTGTCCGTTGCAGAATCCGACTGTTCACCAGCAGGTTCTCGAACAGATCATGGTCGCGAATCTGAAAGACAATGAACAAAGCTGGCAACTGTTGCCCGATGGGTCGTCAACACGTATGAAGGCCGCGAAAGGCGAGGAGCCTTTCAACGTCCATAACTACTTCATGACCAATCCGAGTCTGTCAGGCCGTGGAAAGTCGCTTAAAGAATCTTCGCCGCGTCGTCTTACGCGCCGTTCGGAGCGTCAGTCCCCCGCCTGAATCGGCGGCGCGCGACCGCGCGCGGATTGGCAAATCGGCCTCGCGTCGGCATTCAAGCAAGATTGCGATTATCGACATCGGATCGAACTCCGTGCGTCTTGTGGTCTATGAAGGCAAGACGCGAAACCTGTCCGCGATCTTCAACGAGAAAACATTGTGCGGCCTGGGCCGTGAGGTGCAATCGACCGGATTGCTTGCACCCGATGCAGTCGAGAAAGCACTGGCGGCGCTGAAGCGCTTCAAGGCGCTGTGCCGGATTATGCGAGTCGAGGAAGTCCACGCCATTGCGACGGCGGCCTGTCGTGATGCCAGCAACGGACCGGAATTCATCGCGAAAGCCGAGCGCATCTGCGGCTGTCCGATTGAAATTCTGTCCGGCGCGCGCGAGGCAAAACTCTCCGCGCTGGGCGTTGCGTCCGGGGTCTACAAAGCCGACGGCATCGTCGGCGATCTCGGCGGCGGATCGCTGGAGCTCGTCGATGTGCGCGGCCATCGCATTCGCAACGGATTGACGCTGCCGCTGGGCGGGCTTGCGCTGCAGGATGCGTCCAAAAAATCGTTGAAGAAGGCGGAGAAGATCGTCGAGGAGAAAATCGTCGGATTGCCGCAACTGAAGGCCGGGAAGGGGCGGAATTTCTACGCGGTCGGCGGCACATGGCGCGCGCTGGCGCGCATTCACATCATACAAAGCGGCTATCCGCTGCACGTCATGCACGGCTACAGCATTCCGGCACCCGATGCGCTCGATTTTGTGAAACGTCTTCGCCGTCTGGCCGCCAACAATATTTTAGCCGATATCGAGACGGTCGCGGATGCGCGGCGTCCGCTGCTGACCTATGCGGCTTTGGTGCTCGAATACATCATCCGCGTTGCAAAACCGAAAACCATCGTGTTCTCCACTTTCGGCGTTCGCGAGGGCCTCCTTTACGAGATGCTGCCCGAACGTGAGCAGCAGAAGGACGGTTTGATTTCGGCGGCGGAGGCGTTGAACGCGTTGCGCTCACGCTCGCCGCGTCACGCGGAAGAACTGATCGGGTGGACCGATCGGCTGGTGCGCGTCGCAGGCTTGCGCGAAAACGAGGACGAGCGGCGTCTTCGTCACGCGGCGTGCCTCCTGTCGGATATCGGCTGGCGGGCGCATCCCGACTATCGCGGCGAACAGACGCTCAACATCATCACCAACGCGAATTTCGGTGCGATCAGTCATCACGACCGCGCGTTTCTGGCGCTGGCGATTTTCTACCGCTATGCCGGGCTCAACGCAGAGAACGAAGCGCCCGAACTTGTGCGTGCGCTGATTCCTCACGCAATGGTGGAGCGTGCGAAATTATTGGGCGCGATGTTCCGCGTCGCATTCTTGATTTCAGCGGCACAAACGGGCGTGTTGCCCCACACGCATTTCCGCAATCAGGCGCGCAAGCTGTTGCTGGTGTTCGACCACAAGGTTGCGGATCTGGCGGCCGACAGGATCGGCAACCGCTTCAGGCAATTCGCAAAATTGATAGGCCGCGGCAGCGCGATCGTAAAACACTAATCCCGATCTACCCGCACCACGCGGCCCTTGTCGATGGCGAGCGCAACGCGACCAGCCTTCAACGCGAGTGCAGCCTCGCCGAACAGTTCGCGCCGCCAGCCGTGAAGGGCCGCGACATCGGCATTGTCGTCATTGGCGAGCTGCTCCAAATCGTCCGTCGTGGCGATCACCTTGCTCGCGACCGCATGACGCTCGGACGTCATGCGCAACAACACCTTCAGCAGTTCCACCGTAGCGGCACCGTTTCCTGAATTGCGCGGCTTGTCGATCTTGGGCAGCGTTGCTGGATTGACGGCGGCGACAATGTCCTGCCCCCATTTCGAGCGGTCGAAACCTTTTGGCAGCGAGCGTAACGTCGCCAGCTTCTCGACGCTGGTCGGTGCGTGGGTGGCGATGTCGCCGACGGAGTCGTCTTTCAGCACACGCGAACGCGGCACGTCCCTCGTTTGCGCTTCCTGCTCGCGCCAGGCCGCCACTTCCATCAGCACCGCCAGATCTTTCGGCTTGCGCACGCGCGTGCGCAGCCGTTCCCACGCGCGCTCGGGATGAAAGTCATAGGTTTTGGGTGAGGTGAGGATTTCCATTTCCTCGCTCACCCATTCGCTGCGGCCGCGCTTTTTAAGATCGGCGTCGAGGGCCGCAAACACATCACGCAGATGCGTGACGTCGGCGAGTGCGTACGTCATCTGGTCCTGCGTAAGCGGGCGATGCGACCAGTCGGTAAAGCGATGCGTCTTATCGAGGCGCGTGCCGGTGATGCGTTCGACCAGCTGGTCGTAGGCGATGCTGTCGCCGTACCCCAGAACCATCGCGGCAACCTGCGTGTCGAACACCGGATGTGGCACGATGCCGGCGCGGTGCCAGACGATTTCGATGTCTTGTCGGGCGGCGTGAAAGACCTTCAGCACCTTCTCATTGGCCATCAGGTCAAAAAATGGCTTGAGGTCGATGCCCTCCGCCAGCGTATCGACAATCACGGCCTCGTCGGCGCTCGCAAGCTGCACGACGCAGAGCAGGGGATAATACGTAGTCTCGCGCAGGAACTCGGTATCGACCGTTATGACCGGAAATGTCGCGAGACGCTCGCAGCAGGCCTTGAGCTGGTCTGTCGTGGTTATGATATCCATGCCGGTTCTTAAGCAGGTTCGGCGGAATTATCCATCCACAAAATCAGGCCTGATATGCTTAGCCTCTGCAATGATGCATTGCGGTTTCGGGTGTGGTGAGGTTGCGGCCGTGATTACGAATCTCGACCATGTGGTTGTGCTGGCGCGCAACCTTGAAGCCGGCGTCGCAAGCTACCGGACGCTGCTCGGGCGTGAGCCGTCGTGGCGCGCACAAAGCGACGGTGCTGCGACCGCGATCTTCACTCTTGGCAATATGTCGATTGAACTGATGGCGCCAGCAGGCAAAGGCCAGACGGCAGATCGCGTGCGCGCGGCGCTTGAAAAGGATGGCGAAGGGCTGGCGAGTTTCGCCTTCGCGGTCGATGACATTGCGAAAGCGCATCGCCGCCTCAAACGGCTCGGGCTCGAGCCTGCGGATATTTCCGACGGTGAAAGCCAGGATATTGCAAGCGGCAAAACGATGACGTGGAATCGCACGCGGGCATCCAGTGAATTCACGCACGGTATCCGAATGTTTTTCATCCAGCGCCACGAGCCGCTCACGCGGGCGCCGGAGATATCATCCGCGCCCATCGACGCGCTCGATCATGTTGTGATTGCGACCCCCGATCCCGACCGTGCAGCGGCACTCTACGGCGCGCGACTTGGCCTCGACATGCGTCTCGACCGCACCAACCCGGATTGGGGTGCGCGGCTGATGTTCTTCCGCTGCGGCGATCTCGTCGTCGAAATCGTGCATCGTCTCAAAGACGGGAAGGGCGAAGGGCCGGACAAGGTGTGGGGCCTGTCATGGCGCGTCGCCGACATCGAGGCCACGCGCGCGCGGTTACTCGGCGCGGGCGTGGATGTCTCCGAGGCGCGCGAGGGCCGCAAGCCGGGGACGCGGGTGTTCACGGTGAAAAGCGGCACGTGCGGCGTACCCACGCTGATGATCCAGCAGGGCGCGCGAAGCGAGTAGGGGCCAGCCCAATTCGCGTTGCTGATCGCTGAATTTCTTGGGTTTTTGGCCGGTTTCAGGCCTTCAAATCAGCATAGCTGCGGTTGCCGCGTTTGGCCTCGTCGGCTAAACCCTGCGCGCGCCGAAAGGCTGCCGCCCCCTTTGATTCTGTTTTCGACGCCGATTTTCCGGGATTTTCATGCATCGCTATCGTTCCCATACCTGTGCCGACCTGCGCGACAGCGACATTGGCAAAGAGGCCCGTTTGTCCGGCTGGTGCCACCGCATCCGCGACCATGGCGGCGTGCTGTTCATCGACCTGCGCGACCATTACGGCATGACCCAGTGCGTCATCGACCCGGATTCCAAGGCGTTCAAGCTTGCCGAAACGCTACGTGCGGAGTGGGTCGTGCGGTTCGACGGCAAGGTGCGCCGCCGCCCGGAAGGCACGGAAAACCCGGATTTGCCGACCGGCCAGATCGAGCTGTTCATCGCCGAGATTGAAGTGTTGGGTGAAGCCGCCGAACTGCCGATGCCGGTGTTTGGCGATCAGGAATATCCTGAAGATATAAGGCTTAAGAACCGATTCCTCGACCTGCGTCGTGACCGCCTCCACCAGAACATCATGAAACGCGGCGCGGTGATTGATAGCTTGCGCAAGCGGATGAAGGACCAGGGCTTCTTCGAATTCCAGACGCCCATTCTGACCGCGTCGTCGCCCGAAGGCGCGCGCGACTATCTGGTGCCGTCGCGTATCCATCCAGGCAAGTTCTATGCGCTCCCGCAGGCGCCTCAGCAGTTCAAGCAGCTGCTGATGATCTCGGGTTTCGACCGCTATTTCCAGATCGCGCCGTGTTTCCGCGACGAGGATGCGCGCGCGGATCGCTCGCCGGGTGAATTCTACCAGCTCGATATCGAAATGAGCTTCGTCACGCAGGACGACGTCTTCAACGTGGTCGAGCCGGTGCTGCGCGGCGTGTTCGAGGAATTCGCGAACGGCAAGTCTGTCACCAAGACATTCCCGAAAATCAAATACGCCGACGCGATGCGCCAATACGGCAACGACAAGCCTGACCTGCGCAACCCGATCCTGATGCAGAACGTCACCGAAGCGTTCAAGGGGTCGGGATTCAAGATTTTCGCCGGCATGATCGCATCCGATCCGGCAGTCGAAGTGTGGTCAATTCCTGCACCGACCGGCGGCAACCGCGCGTTCTGCGACCGGATGAATTCGTGGGCGCAGGGTGAAGGCCAGCCGGGGCTCGGTTATATTTTCTGGCGCGAAGGCGAGGAGAGCGGCGCAGGCCCGCTTGCGAAAAACATCGGACCGGAGCGCACCAAGCAGATCGCGGATCAACTCGGCCTCAAGGTCGGCGATGCGGCGTTCTTCGTCGCGGGCAAGCCGAAAGACTTCGTGAAGTTTGCGGGCCTCGCGCGCACGAAGGTAGGCGAAGAGCTGAAATTGATAAAGCCGAACACATATGAGTTCTGTTGGGTGGTCGATTTTCCGATGTTCGAGTGGAACGAGGAAGAGAAAAAAATCGATTTCTCGCACAACCCGTTTTCGATGCCGAATTTCGACATCGACAAGTTTCTCGCGCTCGATCCGAAGGATGAATCCACGATCCTCGGCATGACGGCGTTCCAGTATGACATTGTTTGCAATGGAATCGAATTGTCCTCCGGCGCGATCCGAAACCATCGCGTCGAAGTGATGCGCAAGGCATTTGGACTCGCTGGCTATGGCGAGGACGTTCTCGAAGCGAAGTTCGGTGGCATGCTGCGCGCCTTGTCGCTGGGCGCACCGCCGCATGGCGGCATCGCACCGGGCGTCGATCGTATTGTCATGTTGCTGTGCGAAGAAGAAAACCTGCGCGAGGTTGTGGCGTTCCCGATGAACCAGCGCGCCGAAGATTTGCTGATGGGCGCGCCGTCGGAAGTGACCCCGAAGCAGTTGCGTGAATTGCACATCAGGCTCAATCTGCCGCAAAACTGATACAGGCGAGCGCAATAAGAAGACCGGCTCAAGCCGGAAGAACTTTCGGGGAGTTCAATGGCGTCCAATTTGTCCGAAGAGCTTCGCCTTGCGGCGCTGGCGTATCATCGCCTGCCGCGCCCCGGCAAACTTGAAATCCAGGCCACCAAGCCGCTCGCCAACCAGCGCGATCTGGCACTCGCATATTCGCCTGGCGTTGCCGCTGCCTGCGAAGCGATAGCAGCCAATCCGGCGCAGGCGGCAGAACTGACCATACGGTCCAACCTCGTCGGCGTCGTCACCAATGGCACGGCGGTTTTGGGCCTGGGCAATATCGGCCCACTGGCATCGAAGCCAGTGATGGAAGGCAAGGCGGTTCTGTTCAAAAAATTTGCCGGCATCGACGTGTTCGACATCGAAATCGCGGCGGACACCGTGGAGCGCGTCGTCGAGACGGTTGCGGCATTGGAGCCGACCTTCGGCGGGATCAATCTCGAAGACATCAAGGGGCCGGAATGCTTCGAGATCGAAGAGCAGCTTAAAGCACGGATGAAAATTCCTGTTTTCCACGACGATCAGCACGGCACGGCAATTATCGTCTGCGCCGCCGTTCGCAACGCGCTGATGCTCAACGGCAAGAAGCTTGAGAACATCAAGATCGTTGCATCCGGTGCAGGCGCCGCGGCGATTGCGTGTTTGAATTTGCTGGTGTCGCTCGGTGCCAAGCGCAAGAACATATGGGTCTGCGATATCGACGGTCTGGTTTACGAAGGCCGCAATACGCTGATGGACAAATGGAAGTCTGTTTACGCGCAGAAGACCGACAAACGCGTATTGGCCGATGTGATCGGCGGCGCGGACGTATTTCTGGGCGTCTCGGCGGGCGGCGTGCTGACACCCGACATGGTCAAGGCGATGGCTGACAAGCCGCTCGTCATGGCGCTGGCAAATCCGGTACCGGAGATCATGCCGGACGAAGCGCGCAAGGCACGCGCCGACGCGATGATCTGCACGGGCCGGTCGGACTTTCCCAACCAAGTGAACAACGTGCTGTGCTTTCCGTTCATTTTCCGGGGCGCGCTCGATGTCGGCGCGACAGCAATCAACGAGGCAATGAAAGTCGCGGCAGTGGATGCGCTGGCGCAACTGGCGCGCGATCCGCCGTCGGATGTGGTGGCGCGCTATGACAGCGAAACGCACGGTTTCGGCGAGGGGTCGCTCATTCCGTCACCTTTCGATCCGCGGCTGATTTTGCGCGTTGCGCCTGCGGTCGCCAAGGCCGCGATGGAGTCCGGCGTGGCGACGCGGCCGATCACGGACTTCGATGCCTACGTCGAACAACTGGGAAGTTTCGCGTTTCGCTCGGGCCTCGTCATGAAGCCGGTGTTCGCCAAAGCCAAGACGCAGCCTGTGCGCGTCATCTATGCCGAGGGCGAGGACGAGCGCGTGTTGCGAGCCGTGCAGGTTGTGCTCGAGGAAAGCGTGGCGCGACCGATCCTCGTCGGCCGTCCGTCGGTCGTGGCTGCGCGGATCGAGCGCTTCGGCCTGTCGATCAAGGCTGGAAAAGACTTCGACCTCGTCAATCCGGAAGACGACCCGCGTTATCGCTCTTACGTGCAAAGTTATATCGATGCCGGGGGGCGGCAGGGTGTGACGCCGGATGCGGCGCGCACGCTGGTGCGTACCAACGCAACGGTTATCGCGGCACTTGCCGTGGTTCGCGGCGAAGCCGATGCGATGATCTGCGGCGTTGAGGGCAGATATATGAGCCATCTGCGCCGCGTGCGCGAGATCATCGGTGTTGCACCGGGTCTGAGCGACTTCGCAGCTTTGTCGCTCTGCATCACCAGCAAGGGCGCATTCTTTATCGCCGACACGCAAATTCGTACCAATCCAAGCGCCGAGCAGTTGTCGGAAATCGCAGCGCTCGCAGCGGTTCACGTTCAACGCTTCGGCATCAAGCCCAAGGTCGCGTTTCTGTCGCATTCCGATTTCGGCGGCTACGATTCCGAATCCGCGCGCAAGATGCGCCGCGCAACGGAACTTCTGGCGCAGGATCATCCCGAAA
>JAPLPA010000113.1 GCA_026400415.1 Afipia sp.
GCCATCGCGGCAATCTCTCCGCCTGACAGTACGTAATCGCCGACCGAGATCTCTTCGAGATGTCGCGCCTCGATCACCCGCTGGTCGATGCCCTCGAACCGTCCGCAGACGATCAGCGGCCCCGGACCTTCGGTGAGCATTGCGACTCGCGCTTGAGTTAAGGGCGTGCCGCGCGGACTCATCAGCAGACGCGGCCGGTCTCCGTCGATGTTGGCCTCGTCAATTGCCTTCGCCAAGACATCGGCGCGCAACACCATTCCCGGTCCGCCACCGGCCGGCGTATCGTCCACGCTCCTGTGCTTGTCGGTTGCGGAGTTGCGGATGTCGCGCGCCTCCAGCGCCCACAAATTTGCCGCGAGCGCTTTTCCTGCGAGGCTGACGCCGAGGGGACCAGGAAACATCTCCGGAAACAGCGTGAGAACGGTCGCGCGCCACATTTTTAATTGCCCGCGTCGTCTGGTGCGTCGCCGTCAATTTCTTCCGGCATCACGATCACAACATGACCTGCCGCAATATCGACGGTCGGCACCACCGCATTGGTGAACGGCAGCAACAAAGTTGAGCCTTGCGCCGGCGCAATTTCAATAATGTCACCTGCGCCGAAATTATGAATCGCCAGCACCTTGCCGATTGTCTCGCCCCGCATATTGACGGCGCGCAGTCCGATCAGGTCGGCATGATAGTATTCATCGTCGTCTGTCGCCGGCAATTTGTCGCGCGAAATATAAAGCTCGATACCGTTGACGCGCTCTGCGTCCTCACGCGTCGCTACGCCCTTGAGTGTTGCAACCAAGTGATCTTTCGCCACTCGCGCGCGCGCGACTTCAAATTGCCGTGCGCCGTCTTTTGTCGAGAGTGGTCCGTAATGCAGGACCGCCATTGGGTCTTGGGTGAACGGCCACAACTTCACCTCGCCGCGCACACCATGCGCGGCGCCGATTCTCGCAACGCAAATGCGCGCGTCTTTCGTCACGCCTAGAGACGATTAGCTCGCTGGCGCGGCTTCAGCCTTGGGCTTTGCTTCGGGCTTCGGAGCCGCAGCTGCCGCTTCAGCGGCGGCCTTGCGTTCCTTGCGTGGGATTGCCTTCTCGGGGTTCTTGCGTGGCGTGCGCTTCTTGACGCCGGCCGCATCGAGGAAACGCATCACGCGATCCGAAGGCTGCGCGCCCTTGGCCATCCATGCCTTGAGCTTGTCCATGTCGAGCTTGAGGCGCGTATCGTTGTCCTTCGGCAGCAGAGGATTGAAAAACCCAAGGCGCTCGATGAAGCGACCGTCGCGCGGGAAGCGCGAGTCGGCGACGACAATGTGATAAATTGGGCGCTTCTTGGTACCTGCGCGCGAGAGGCGGATGACGACTGGCATTGTATTCTCCGTTATCGTGTTTGAGTTTGTAGAATTCGTTTGCGTTATTTCTTCTTGCCCAGTCCCGGAAAACCTCCGAGTGTTGATTTTCCAAGTCCCGGCAATGTCGGTTTTCCGAGCCCCGAGAGGCCAGGAAATTCTTTCGGCAACGATGCGCCGGGCGGCAATCCGCCTGGCATTTTCGCGGCCAGTTCTTTCATCGCTTCAGGCGACGGCATGCCGCCGCCCATGCCCATAGCCTGAGCAATTCCAGCCATCGGGCCGCGCTTGCCTTGACCCATGGCTTTCATCATGTCGGCCATGTTCCGGTGCATCTTGAGCAGCTTGTTGACCTCTTCGACCTTGGAGCCGGCGCCGGAA
>JAPLPA010000276.1 GCA_026400415.1 Afipia sp.
TTCGTCCATCGCGGCTCCTACGACAATATGGACAATACTTACGAGGCGATCACCAATCACCTCGACGACAAGAAGCTCGAAGCGAAAGATACATTCATCGAGGAATACGTGACCGATCCGTTGAAGACCGCCGAGGACAAACTTATCATCAACGTATTCGTGCCGTTGAAATGAGCCGCGCGATGAAACGCGCCCTTGCAGTCGTCGGTATGCTGCTGGCATCGCCTGCTTTCGCCCAGGTCTCGCTGCCGTCTATCTCAGTAACCGGCGAAGCGACAATCTCGGCAGCGCCCGATCTGGCGCAAATAGATGGCGGAGTGACCAACGACGCAAAAACCGCCCGCGAAGCATCCGAGGCAAACAACAAGGCAATGGGTATCGTCCTTCTGGCATTGAAAAGTGCAGGTATTACTGAAAAAGATTTCCAGACATCACAGATCTCACTACAGCCGCAATATGCGCTCAGTAAAAACAGCCCCTCGCCTATCATAGGATTTCGCGCCAGCAACCGTGTGACCGTCACCGTCCGCGACGTTGCAAAAGTTGGAAGCGTCATCGATACGCTGGTGACAAACGGCGCTAACGAGATCGGCGGAATTTCCTTTATGGTGGCGCAGCCATCCAAACTGCTTGATGAAGCCCGGCCCAAAGCCATCGCGGATGCGCGGCGTAAAGCGGACATCTACGCGCAATCCGCGGGCGTTATGCTTGGTGCGCCACTGAGTATTTCCGAGGAAAGCACGTCAGCTCCGACCCCTTACCGGAAAATGTCTGTCGGCATCGCAGCAGCGGCTCCTGTTGCGCCGGGTGAAGAAACACTTCGGATTTCCGTCAGCGTTTCGTACGAGATCAAGACCAAGGCGCCTTAAACTAAATCTCGAATGTCTGACCCGGTTTCAGCGCAAGAAATTTCTCGCGCGGAATCTTGGCTTCGTCGAGCGCAGTCGTAAGCGCCTGGACCGGCGCGTCGATGGCTTCGTCGGTGAGTTGGAATGTGCCGTGATGATGCGCGAGCGCGACCTGCGCACCGCAATCCGCCAGCGCTTTCAAGGCATCCTCCGGATTCATGTGCATATCGCGCATGAACCAACGCGGCTCATAGGCACCGATTGGCAGAATGGCAAGACGTGGTGCACCATGTTTCTCGCGCACGCGCCGGAAATGCACGCCATCCCCATATCCAGAGTCGCACACAATATAGATTTTTCCCGCAGGCGTCTCCATCACGAAGCTCGCCCACAGCGCCTTGTTGCGATCAAACAATCCACGCGCCGACCAGTGCCGTGTCGCCACCAGCGTCACCGCTACGCCGTCGCCGAGTTCAATGCGTTCGTTCCAATCGAACCCGTCGGCTCGAATATTGGCGTCATTGCTTTTGATCGTCACATCGTTACCGAGCGGTGTGATCACGCGCGGCGAGAATTTTGCGGCAAGTCTCGACAACGTTCGGACATCGAGATGATCGTAGTGACCATGCGAAACCAAAATGATGTCAATCGTCGGCAACTTGTCGAACGCGATGCCGGGATCGTTGACGCGCTTCGGCCCCGCGAAGCTGAACGGCGAGGCGCGTTCGGACCAGACCGGATCGACAAGGATGTTGAGACCGGCGGTCTGAATCAGCCAGCTCGCATGACCCACGTAAGACAGCCTTGCCTTGCCACCATCGACCTGCGGCGGCGGCGTATCGGCGTATGGACTCGGCGCGCGCTCCGGCCACTTCTCCGGCTTGCGGTTCAATTGCCATCGCAACACGTCGGAAAGCTGCTTCGGCGGCGAGCCGTCCTTGTCGAAGAAATACATGCCGTCGAAATGATCCGAGGGTGGGCCTTCATACGTCTTCATTCGAGATATCCAGACTGCGGATACACCCGCTGCTGCAGCGACGCCGGCCATTAGTCCAAGGAAGCTGCGGCGGGTGATTTTCATGCGCCCGATTGGACCCAAAAGCCCAGCTTCTGCAAGGGGCTAGGGATACTTCGCCTCGATCCAAAAAATCTTGATTTCGGCAACTTTTCTTGACTTTACAGGCTTCGAAGGGTTTAACCGTCGGACTTCTCGAAAAGACGTTCTTTTCGGCCCGCCGCCCGGTGCACGACGCCGGAGGCCAACGCCCGACAGCGCTATGCGCCCTCGGGCGCAAAGTTGTTTGGTTTTGAGGTTTCGCCGCGATGTTCGACAATCTGTCGGAAAAGCTTGGGGGCATACTCGATCGGCTGACGGGGCGCGGCGCGCTGTCCGAAGCCGATGTCGATGCTGCAATGCGCGAAATTCGCCGCGCGCTCCTTGAAGCCGACGTCGCCCTCGATGTCGTACGTGCGTTCACGGAGAAAGTCCGCGAGCAGGCCGTTGGTGCGACTGTCGTCAAATCGGTGACGCCCGGCCAGATGGTCGTGAAGATCGTTCACGATCAGCTCGTCGAAATGCTCGGCTCCGACGGCCAGACCATCGACCTCAACGCGCCCGCGCCCATCGCCATCATGATGGTCGGCCTTCAAGGCTCCGGCAAAACCACCACCACCGCAAAACTCGCGCGCCGTCTCACCCAGCGCGACAAGAAAAAAGTTCTGATGGCGTCGCTCGACGTCTATCGCCCCGCTGCGCAGGAACAACTCGCTGTTTTGGGTCGCGATTTGTCGATTGAAACACTACCTGTCGTCGCGGGTCAGATGCCGCAGCAGATCGCCCAACGCGCGCTACAGTCCGGCAAACTCGGCGGCTACGACATCGTGCTGCTCGATACCGCGGGCCGCACCACGCTCGACGAAGAGATGATGCAGGAAGCGTCTGCAGTGAAGACCGCAGCAAAACCTCATGAAGTGCTGCTGGTTGCGGATTCCCTGACCGGCCAAGATGCCGTCAATCTTGCAAAATCGTTCGACGAGCGCGTCGGCCTGACGGGTATCGTTCTCACGCGCGTCGACGGTGACGGACGCGGCGGCGCAGCGCTCTCGATGCGCGCCATCACCGGAAAACCGATAAAGTTGATCGGCACCGGTGAAAAGACCGACGCACTGGAAGATTTTCATCCCTCGCGTATCGCGGGCCGCATTCTCGGCATGGGCGACGTGGTGTCGCTGGTCGAAAAAGCTGCCGCAAATATCGACGCCGAAAAAGCCGCGCGCGTTGCCGAGAAGATGCGCAAGGGCAAATTCGATTTGGCCGACATGCGCGAACAGCTTGTGCAGATGTCCAGCATGGGCGGCATCAGCGGCCTCATGGGCATGATGCCCGGGATCGCGAAGATGAAAAATCAGGTCGCGGCCGCCGGTCTCGACGACAGGGTTCTGAAGCGCCAGATGGCGGTTATCGATTCGATGACGCGCGATGAGCGCAAGAATCCCGACATCCTCAAGGCCAGCCGCAAAAAACGCATCGCCGCAGGCTCTGGCTTGAAGGTCGAAGAGGTCAA
>JAPLPA010000192.1 GCA_026400415.1 Afipia sp.
GCGCCAAGGGCAAACTAAAAAATCTCGAAGCCGTTTTGAAGTCGTCGCCGCTCGCCGGCCACACCGGCATCGGTCACACTCGCTGGGCCACTCATGGCAAGCCGACTGAATCCAACGCGCATCCTCACGCGACCGATACGGTCGCAGTCGTTCACAATGGCATCATTGAGAATTTTCGCGATCTTCGCGCGCAGCTCGAAAAACACGGCGCGAAGTTCACCAGCGAAACCGACACCGAAGTCGTGGCGCATCTCGTCTCGTCCTATCTCGCCAAGGGCATGACCCCGATTGAAGCGGTCAAGGAAACGCTGCCGCAATTGCATGGCGCGTTTGCGCTCGCCTTCATCTTCAAGGGTGAAGAGAATCTCATGATAGGCGCGCGCAAGGGCTCGCCGCTGGCGGTCGGCTATGGCGATGGTGAAATGTATCTCGGCTCAGACGCCATTGCGCTTGGGCCGTTCACCGACACAATCAGCTATCTCGAGGACGGCGACTGGGTCGCGCTGACGCGCAATGGCGCGGAAGTCTATGACGAGCACAACGCCGTCATCGCGCGCGAGATCGTCAAGCACAACAGCGCCACGTCGCTGGTCGATAAAGCCAACTACCGCCACTTTATGGCGAAGGAAATTCACGAGCAACCGGAAGTCGTTGGCCACACGTTGGCGCATTACGTCGACATGGCGACCGAGCGGGTCGCGATTCCTTTTAAGCTGCCGTTCGACTTCAAGGACATTCAGCGCGTCTCGATTACAGCCTGCGGCACCGCAAGCTATGCTGGCTTCGTCGCCAAATACTGGTTCGAGCGCCTGGGACGGTTGCCGGTCGAACTCGATGTGGCGTCGGAATTCCGCTACCGCGAAGCGCCGCTGCGCAAGGGCGACCTCGCCATCTTCATTTCGCAATCGGGTGAGACCGCCGATACACTGGCGGCGTTGCGTTATGCCAAGTCGCAGGGACTTCACACGCTTTCCGTCGTCAATGTGCCGACATCGACGATTGCGCGCGAAAGCGAGACGGTCATGCCGACATTGGCCGGACCCGAAATCGGCGTGGCGTCCACCAAGGCTTTCACGTGTCAGTTGATGACGCTTGCCGTGCTGGCGATTGCCGCAGGCAAAGCGCGTGGCGAACTCTCTGCCGACGACGAGGTGAAACTGGTCCACGGCCTCGTCGAAGTTCCACGCCTAATGACCGAAGCGTTGGCGCTTGAACCGCAGATCGAAAAGCTTGCGCGCGACATCGCCAAATCGAGCGACGTGCTCTATCTCGGCCGTGGCACCAGCTATCCGCTGGCGCTCGAAGGCGCGCTCAAGCTCAAGGAAATTTCCTACATCCATGCCGAGGGCTATGCGGCAGGAGAATTAAAACACGGTCCGATTGCGCTGATCGACGACAAGATGCCGGTTGTGGTGATCGCGCCCTATGATCGCGTATTCGACAAGACGGTATCCAACATGCAGGAAGTGGCGGCGCGCGGCGGGCGGATCATTCTGATGACCGACGCGCAGGGCGCGAAGGAAGCCGCGATGGAGCATCTAACCAACATCATCTTGCCGGATTGCCCCGCAACCGTGACGCCGCTGGTTTACGCCATCCCTGTGCAATTGCTGGCGTATCATACGGCTGTCATCATGGGCACGGATGTGGATCAGCCACGGAACCTGGCGAAGTCCGTCACTGTTGAGTAGCGTCCGCAGAAGGAAGGGTCCGAATTGCGCGACCGCGAACATGCTCAAACAGTCGCAATTGCCGAAGCAAAATTCTGATACATTGGCACGCAATGGTTCGTTGAATTCGAATCGAATGAGTTCAGTAAAATTATGAATGAAACGACGCCCAATCTGATCCCCGGCGCGACGCCGTCCACCCAGCCGCCCGATGTTCCGCGCGGGTTCATGGCGCGGATGCGCAACTATTTTTTGACCGGACTGATCGTTGCTGGTCCCATCGCGATCACGTTCTATCTGACATGGTGGTTCGTCACATGGGTTGACGGTATCGTGCGTCCTTTCGTGCCAATCGCGTATCGTCCCGAAACTTATTTGCCGTTCGGCCTGCCGGGATCGGGTCTGGTCGTCGCGGTGTTCGCACTGACTTTCCTGGGATTTCTGACCGCCAATTTGATCGGTCGCACGCTCGTGGATCTCGGCGAAGCGCTGCTCGGACGGATGCCAGTGGTGCGCGCGATCTATCGCGGCCTGAAGCAGGTTTTCGAAACGTTGTTTTCTGGGAAGGGATCAAGCTTTCGCAAAGTCGGGCTGGTGGAATTTCCATCGCCGGGAATGTGGTCGATCGTGTTGATCTCTCAGGATCCGAGCGTGGAGATCGCCGCGAAACTTCCCGGCAAGGAAGAGTTTATCTCGGTGTTTCTGCCGTGCGCGCCGAACCCGACAACGGGATTTTTCTTTTACGTGCCGAAGTCGAAGCTTATCGAAATCGATATGAATGCTGAGGATGCAGCTACGC
>JAPLPA010000169.1 GCA_026400415.1 Afipia sp.
GCCTCGCAGAAGGGCTGCGCTGACATAGAAGCGATAGCGCACGCCATTCTTGACCGAGTAACTCGGGCTCATGCGGTTGCCACGGTCGTCATAAAGCTTGCTCATCAGCAACGCGCCGCTCTCTGAGCGTCTGAACTTACGTTCAACACCGTTGGCTGCGAGCTGTGCCTGGACCTGGTCGAACATGACTGGATCGATGATGGCTGCATGTTCACCATCGAACCATTTGCCGCTGTGTCCGATTTCGCCGAGGTAGATACGGCTTTTGAGAATGTAGGCGAGGGGACCGTAGGTGAACGGGATGCCGCCCTTTGATTTGACCACTTTGGTCTGGCGCCGCTTGGAGAAGATCTTTTTGTTATCCAGATCCTCGACGATCCTCGACCAGCTGCCCGAATGATTTGAGCTCGAGATATCGTTTGAAGATGTACCGGACCGTCTCGGCTTCCTGCGGATCGACGACGAGCTTCTTTTCTATGATTTTATAGCCGAGCGGCACGCTGCCGCCAGTCCACTTGCCCTTGCGGCGGGAGGCCGCAATCTTGTCCCGGACCCGCTCCGAAGACAGTTCGCGTTCGAACTGCGCGAAGGACAAAAGCACGTTCAAAGTCAGCCGACCCATCGAGGTGGTGGTATTGAATTGCTGCGTGACAGCCACAACCGAGATTGCTTTGGCATCGAACGCCTCGACCAGTTTGGCGAAGTCGGCCAGAGAGCGGGTCAAGCGATCGATCTTGTAGACGACAACCACATCGACCTTACCGGCTTCGATATCGATCAAAAGCTGCTTGAGGGCAGGGCGGTCCAGGTTGCCACCCGAGAAGGCCGGGTCATCGTAGCGATTAGGCAGAGCCTGCCAGCCCTGCGATGCCTGGCTCTTAATATAGGACTCGCAGGCCTCTCGCTGGGCATCCAGCGAGTTGAACTCCAGTTCCAGGCCATGCTCGGTCGATTTGCGGGTGTAGATAGCGCAGCGGATTTGTTTGGAGCTCTCTTTCTTCATGACCGGGCTCCCAACGCGGTGACGCTCGTTTTGTCAGCGTCTCGCCGACGCGCTTTGCCGCGATCACCTTTCGCCTTAGCTTTGTTGGAGGCACCTTTAGCTTTCGAGGGCTCGGGCTTTCGCAGGCCAAAGAACTTTGGACCGTTCCATCTTGTCCCGGTGATTGCGCGGGCGACTTCCGACAAACTTTGGTAGCTCTCCGCATTGTAGTAGAAGCCTTTGCTTAAGACCGTGACCCGATGGGTCTGTCCTTTCCACTCGCGCAAGACGATCGCGCCGGGCTTGATGCGCCGGGGCAACTCGGCCTTCGAGCCAGATTTGTCGCTGTGGAGTTTGATGATCTGGTTGAGTTCGCGCTGTGCCGACGGATTGAGGCCGCCGTAAGCTTGCTCCTGAATCTTCTGTGCAATCGCGCGCCGCAACAGATCAGGTCCGAATGCTTTGGACGGATCAGATCCAAAAAGATCCTTCCACCGTTCGCGCAGATCCTTGATCAGCGCGCCTGTGAGCCGTTCAAGTTCCTCGTCGATCGCCTGATCGAGCTGTACGGAGATATAGTTTTGCATGGACTGGCACCTCGTTGGTTACCCGTCCATGCATGCTCTGAAGTGAGGTTTCCGCCAGCGCCCGGAAGCTGCCTTTGCGGCGGCAGCACCCAGTGGTTGCTGCCGACTATTTAAATAGCCGCCCAACGAGGGCGTTTGCCGCGCTTTTGGCGCTCTTGCGCGGTGAAGCCGCCAAGAAAGCCGCGATAAAAACTAGTAGCGCAACATCTCCAGGTATTCGTCAGGGCTTGGCGCACCCAAGCGCGCTCCGTAATCGTCGTATTGAGTTGCGTTGCTGGGACCAAAATCTGCTTGAAATGAGATTCTTGCCTCAGCGCTCGTACGCCATGTCAAAAATTGAGACAGCGCATCCGCTTGGTCGTCGTGTTTGCCTCCCGGGAATGCAAGGTATTCCAACAGAAACTCATCAAGCCACGGCGCAGATTTTGGAAGGACCAATGAGCCAGCCTGAAGCTTTCCGGTTTCACCCTTCATACGAGACCGCTTGTCCTTCGTTGGACGGATCGGAACAATCCCCTGTAATCCGCGACGTATCGCTTCGGATATCAAGGGTGCGCCCAAAGCATGTTCTTCGATCAGAATTGCGTTAGGCCGGTATTTTTCCGCGTGCTCGACCACAACTTGACAA
>JAPLPA010000148.1 GCA_026400415.1 Afipia sp.
CGGCCTTGCGCCATCAGCACATCGACCTGCCGAAGCTTCGCAACAATCTCTTCCGCTGTATGCCTCTTCCTTGCCATCGATCTCATCCTCCATCCGAAAAATATACTTCAGGGAGGACCACTTCAAAGGGGGCAGATCAGGGAAATTTTTTCCTGAACAGGGACTATTTACCTGCAGAATAACTGCATCGGGTTTTCGGTACAAACAACTGCATTGCTAAAAAGCTTTTGCTACTCTGGTCGTTCTTCCAATGCTTGACTCAGAATCCATTCATAAAAACGCGTGGCAGCGACGCTGGGTTTGAGGCGCTTTGATCTTGCAAGATAATATGCGTAGTCCGTGTCATGTTCCAACGCTAACGGACATACGAGCGTCCCTTTGTCCAATTCGTTTTGGATGAATGACCGAATAAAAAGTGACACGCCTACGCCATTTAGTGTCGCGCTTAGTTGAAAATGTCGATCACTCATCAGCAACCCTTTCTCGGCAAGAGCTTCGTCCGCTTCTGCCCGCTTCAGCCATTGCTGCCACATCATGTGATTATCCACATGCAGTAGCGAATGGTTGGAGAGATCAGCAATTTTTCTGATAGGGGCGCGCTTCAACAATTCGGGGCTGCAGGTAGCAACGAGCGGCGCACGCAGGAGCAAGCGACTTTCTACATCTGGCCAATCGCCAAAGCCCCACTGAATAGCAACATCGGCTATTTCTTCAGGATTAGCGGTATTGGTATAAGTGTTGTTGTCGTGAGTGAACGCCAGTTCCGTCTTGGGATACTTGTCCCAGAATTCCGACAGCCTTGGCGCAAGCCATCGACTGGCAAACATCGGTAACACGGCGACGCGCACCACATCATGGGTCTTGACCCTCGCAACAGCCCGTAGGCCTCGATCTATCGAGACGAGACCATCGCGGACGAAAGGCAGCAATTGAAGTCCAGCTTCGGTGAGGCGAACGCCACGCGATCCGCGATCGAAAAGTTTGACTGCCAGATCATTTTCCAAAACCTGAATATGATAGCTGATCGCGCTTTGGGTCACTGAAAGAGCGGCGGCGGCGAGCGTAACGTTGCCGGTTCGTGCGACAGCTTCAAAAGCTTGGATCGCTTTTAGATGCGCGACGCGAGCCATGAACTCCCCCAAGTCAACAATTTATTGCATCGCAGCATCTTCGCTTATGGCCTGCGAATACATAAAAGCCGGCCGTTTTAGTACAGTATATGGATCGTCCACCAAGTCTGACATCTGCAAGATATCAAATTTTTCGATCAAACGAGAAAAGAATGAATTTTGGAGTGTCATCGCCCTGCCGTACCGTGGGGGAAATCTCAACTAAACGCTCCGGGAGGAGCCGATCGATGGAAGAAGATCTGCTGGTCGGAAACCGTCCGACGCAAGCCTCGGTCAACTGACGTGGCGGTTCCAATTATTCAATTGAACGCTATATCGAAATCTTTCGGCGGCATTCGCGCTGTTGAATCGCTCTCGTTCTCAGTGAACGCGAATGAGGTGGTTGGTCTTATTGGCCCCAATGGTTCCGGAAAATCTACTACAGTCAATTTGCTGTCTGGCGCCTTACCACTGACATCAGGGGAGATTTTCCTCGACGGGCAGCAAATAAGCCAGCTTCCCGAAAATCAGCGGGTCTCAAAAGGACTCGCGCGCACATTCCAAACGGCGACCTGCTTCACCGGCTTCACAACAAAGGAGCAGGTTCTTCTGGGATGCTTTAGCCGGATTACCAGCAGCAATATCGGTTCGGTTTTTCGCACGCGCGCGAGCCGCACCGAAAACGAGCGCCAGACGAAGAAAGTTGCGCAGCTGCTCGAACTCGTCGGGCTTGCGAGCGCCGCAGAAGACCCGGTTGAAAGCCTTTCGTCAGGCCAACAGCGCTTGCTGATGATTGCAACCGCGCTCGCATCCGAACCTAAATTACTGCTCGTAGATGAACCTGCCGCTGGAATGGTCGCATCAGAGCGAAAGGCGCTCGGCGATCTCCTCTTGAAGATCAAGGCCGCCGGCGTATCCGTAATCGTCATAGAACATCACATGGCGCTGATTATGGAAATTTGCGACAGAATTGTCGTTCTCAACTTTGGTCAGAAAATAGCGGAAGGTGTTCCGCAAGAAATCCGGACGAACCGCAAGGTAATTGATGCGTATCTCGGGGAGAACCACTGATGCTAAAGGTGGAGAACCTTCGTGCAGGCTACGGTAAGGTTAGCGTGCTCCACGGACTATCGTTTGAAGTTAATAGAGGCGAATGTGTAGCGCTGATCGGAGCCAACGGCTCAGGCAAGACCACCACCCTCAAATGTATTTGCGGACTGCTCCCCGTCGAAGGAGGCACAATTACATTTCATGGCAAGCCCATTCAGAACCTGAAGGGACATGATATCGCACGGATGGGCATCACCATGTGTCCGGAAGGGCGACAAGTGTTTCCAGAAATGAGCGTGCTGGAAAATCTGAAAATGGGCGCTTATGCGCGCTCGGACGCAGAGCAGAACAGCGATTTCCTGGAGATGCTGAACATGTTCCCGATCCTTCGTGAACGCTCTGATCAGCAGGCCGGACGCATGTCAGGCGGCGAACAAGAAATGCCAATTGCTCGCATTAAGGCAAAGGGAATGACGATCCTTCTTGTCGAACAAAATTCTGCCATGGCGCTGAGACTTGCCGATCGAGCGTATCTCTATGAAACCGGGGAAATCGTTTTGCAGGGAACTGGCGCCGAGCTCGAGAAGAACCCCGCTATCGCCAAAGCCTATCTAGGGCAATGACAAAGCCGGCAAGACACGACCAAAAGAAAGAATAGAATCAATTTTAGAAGGAGAAATGCACATGAGAACCGCCAAACTACTTTCCGTACCGATGCTCGTAGGCGCCTTACTGGCGGCGAGTGCACTTTTGCCTGACGATACCGCGCAGGCAGCCGACAA
>JAPLPA010000212.1 GCA_026400415.1 Afipia sp.
CGCGCTTACGGCATCAATCAGGCAGACCCAAATGCTTTTGCCGGCTTGCCCGGAGACAAGACGTGGCGTGGCGGCGTCGATACCAAGGGCCAGTTCGCACTCAACGACAAGTGGGTCGTCGGATGGGACGCGGTCGCGGTCTCCGACATCGCGTTCTTCCGCGACTACAATCTTGGTCCCTATCGCAATGCGCTGAGTTCGTTCCTGCTGGTGCCCGATACAGGCCTTTCACAGATCTATCTCACCGGCGTCGGCAATCGCAGCTATTTCGATGCGCGCGTCATGCACTTCCTCGGCTATTCAGGTGCCGACGTTCAGAGTCAGATTCCGGACGTGCATCCCGTCATCGACTATTCGAACATTCTGAACTGGAACGTGCTGGGCGGCGAAGTCAGCTACAAGGGTAACTTCACGAGCTTGAGCCGTGGCACCGCAGACTTCGATGCAATCACGCCAAGTGCAAGCCTGAACGGTCTTTGCACGATGACATCTGCGGACCCGATGGCGCGAACGCCGGGTAACTGCCTGCTCCGCGGCGCGCCGGGCGACTACACGCGACTGTCGGGTGAAGTGAAGTGGCGCCGTTCGTTCACCGATCCGATGGGCCAGATCTTTACGCCGTTCGCTTCGATCCGCGCCGATTTTATCAATGCGGACACCTTCAATCAGCCCGGCGTCGCCAATTTCGTTCCGACCGGCACAACGCAGGTCGCACGTATCATGCCGACGGTTGGCCTCGAATACCGCTACCCGTTCATCAACGTGCAGCCGTGGGGATCGACGACGATCGAGCCAATCGGCCAGATCATCATTCGGCCTAACGAGACCAATGCCGGCCGCCTGCCGAACGAAGACGCGCAAAGCCTGACCTTCGACGACAGCAATCTGTTCAGCGTCAATAAATTCTCGGGCTGGGATCGCGTCGAGGGCGGCGGACGCGCCAATGTCGGCGTCCAGTCCACGACCCAGTTTGACCGCGGCGGTTTCATCAACGTGCTGTTCGGCCAGTCGTACCAGCTCTTCGGCCTCAACTCCTATGCGGTCGCCGATCCGACCAACACCGGCATCGGCTCAGGATTGGCAAAGCCTGCCTCAGACTATGTCGGTCGTATTTCCTATCAACCGAACTCGATGTTCAACTTCACGACGCGCGTCCGGCTCGACGAAGCGACACTTTCGGTGCGCCGCTTCGAAGCTGAAGGCCGCGCCAATTTCGACCGCTTCTCCGTCAGCCTGCTTTACGGCAATTACGATGCGCAACCGGAACTGGGCTACCTGCAGCGGCGTGAAGGCATCCTTGGAACCGCTTCGTTCAAGGTCGCGCAGAACTGGGTCGTGTCCGGCGGCGCGCGCTACGATCTCACCAACGACAAGATCAACCAGTATATAATCGGTGCGGGTTATGTGGACGATTGCTTTGTCTTGGCGCTCAACTACATCACCGACTACGCCTATGTCAGCGCGGTGAATTTGGCGCCGGTTACGGATCATCGCATCATGCTGCAGATCGGGCTGCGGACCCTCGGCGGCACAAGCTTCTCGCAGTCCGCGGGCACAAGTCAGTAAGTCTGTTTGAGATCGTCGATGACATTGGCGGCTTATCAAATGAAAAAGTTTCGTAAATCGTTCCGAGCCGACCAGATTGACATGCCGTGCGCTTTTTCGCGTCGACTTGCAAAGACCATTGCGGTCGCCTTTGTCATCTTAGTTGCGTTCGGACCGCAGGCGCGGCTCCACGCCCAGTCGATTGCCGCCATGGTGAACGGCGAAGCGATCACGAACGGCGATATCGAGCAGAGAATCAAGCTGACCCAACTGACCGCCAAAAAGACGCTCTCGCGTCAGGAGGCACTCGACGAACTGATCAACGACAAGATCAAAATCAGGGAAGGCAAGCGCTACGGCCTCGATTTGTCTGCGACCGATATCGACGCCGCCTATGCAGGCATGGCGTCGCGCATGCGGATGAACGACGAACAGCTTGCCAGGACACTTGAGAATGCCGGCGTTCGTCCGCAGACACTCAAGGCCCGCATGAAGGCCGACATGACATGGGGCAATCTTGTGCGCGGCCGCTTCAATTCGTCGTTGACGCCAGCGGACAAGGATCTCAGGGCCGCAATGGGCGACAAGGAAGGAGCGGACGATAAATCACAGACTGAAAGCTTCGAATACAAGCTTCGCCCTATCGTCCTCATAGTGCCGCGAGGCGCGCCTGCTACCGCGACGGAATTACGCCGCAAGGAAGCCGATCTTCTTCGCGGGCGCATCGACAGCTGCGATCAGGCGGCAGAGTTTTTTCGTTCGATGCGCGACGCTGCGATCCGCGATCCCGTCACGAAAACGTCTGCCGATTTGCCGGCACCATTGCGCGAACTTCTCGACAAGACACCGATTGGCAAGCTCACACCGCCGGAAGTCACCAAGCAGGGTATCGAAATGTTCGCTCTTTGCGGCCGCACCGAGACCAAGGCCATTCCCGCTCCGATACGCCAGCCAAGCGGGCGCTGAAGGAAAAAATCTACGCCGAGCGATATGAAGCAAAGTCGAAGTCGTACCTTCAGGAGGTCCGCAAGGGCGCCATGATCGAAATACGCTAGACATGATCCCGGCTGTGCGACCCGGACAAATTCGATGACAGCATCAATAGCTTTGACGTTTGGCGAGCCCGCGGGCATCGGACCGGACATCGCTATCGCAGCGTGGCTCAAACGTCATGAACTCAACCTTCCCGCCTTTTATCTGATCGCCGACGGGGCCTTCATGAAGGCACGCGCGAAGGCGCTCAACGCCGACATCACTTTCACCGAGACCGACGCTGCGCAGGCCGCACGCGTCTTCGCAAACGCGCTTCCAATCGTTCCTGTTGGCGTGTGCGCGACAGCGCAGCCGGGAAAGCCGGATGCCAGCAGCGCGCCCGCCGCCATCGCCTCTATCCGTCATGCAGTCGAAGATGTCGTTTCGGGACGCGCGAGCGCTGTCGTCACAAACCCGATTGCCAAGAGCGTTCTTTACAAGGCGGGTTTCTCTCATCCCGGCCATACGGAATTTTTGGCCGAACTCGCAAGAAGCGGCGGCAAAACGCCAATGCCGGTGATGATGTTGTGGTCGCCATCGCTTGCAGTCGTACCCGTTACGATTCATCTCAGCCTGCGCGACGCCATCGCAAATCTCACCAGCGATCTCATCGTCAAGACCGTGCGGATCGTCGTTGCTGATTTGAGATCGCGGTTCGGCATTGCCAACCCGCGCATTGCGATTTCCGGGCTCAATCCGCATGCCGGCGAAGACGGATCCCTCGGCAAGGAAGACCAATCCATCGTCGCGCCTGCAATTGCGACGTTGCGGGCCGAGGGCATCGACGTTCGCGGCCCGCTACCGGCCGACACCATGTTTCATGAAGCCGCGCGGAAGACTTACGATTGCGCGATCTGCATGTATCACGACCAGGCATTGATCCCAATCAAGACCATTGCGTTTGATGAAGGCGTCAACGTCACGCTGGGACTGCCGTTCATCCGCACATCGCCGGATCACGGTACGGCGTTCGATATTGCAGGCACCGGCAAGGCAAATCCCTCAAGCCTCATCGCAGCGTTGAAGCTGGCTGCGCGCATGGCCGCAGCGTCGAAGGCATGAGCGTAATCGACGACCTGCCGCCGCTCAGCGACGTTATCCGCCGCTACCAATTGTCAGCGCGCAAATCGCTCGGTCAAAATTTCCTGCTCGATCTAAATTTATTGACGCGCATTGCCCGCTCCGCCGGGCCGATCGAGAATTCCACCATCGTCGAAATCGGTCCTGGCCCCGGCGGATTGACACGTGCGCTGCTGGCGCTCGGCGCAAAGCGCGTGATTGCGATCGAGCGCGATGAGCGCGCCATCCCCGCGCTCGAAGAAATCGCGCAGCGCTATCCGGGGCGGCTGGAAATTATCAATGCCGACGCAACGACGTTCGACCCGCGTCCGCATCTCAACAACGAACGCGCCAAGATCGTCGCCAACCTGCCCTATAATATCGCGACCGCACTGCTGATCGACTGGCTCAGTGCCGAACCTTGGCCGCCTTGGTACGACACGATGCTGCTGATGTTTCAGCGCGAAGTCGCCGAGCGCATTGTCGCGCACGCCGATGACGAGGCGTATGGACGGCTCGCGGTTCTCTCGAACTGGCGCGCGGAGACGAAGATTCTATTCGATATATCGCCCGCTGCCTTTGTACCGCCGCCCAAGGTCACATCGTCGGTGGTGCGGCTGATCCCGCGGGAGGCACCTGAGCCTTGCGACCGCCGTGCGCTGGAACGGGTCGCCGCGGCAGCCTTCGGTCAGCGCCGCAAGATGCTGCGTCAAAGCCTCAAAGCCCTCGGCGTCGATCCGGCCGTTCTGGCCGCCGCCGCAGGTGTCGATCCGACCCGACGCGCGGAAACCGTGTCCGTCTCCGGCTTTGTTGCCATGGCGCGCAAATTGACCGATATAACGTCCGCAAAATCCTGATCCGAATTGCCACTCGAAGGAAAAACAATGTCTCAAATGGTTCGCCAGTCGCTTGTGAAATTCGATGCTCCGCTCTGCGAAACCATCGTCGATATGCCGAAGCCCAAAGGTGGCGAGGTTCTGCTCCGCGTCGAGCGCTGCGGGCTGTGTCATTCGGATTTGCACATTCAGGACGGCTATGCGGACATCGGCGGCGGCAAAAAACTCGACACAACGCGCGGCATGACCCTTCCATTCACGCTCGGTCATGAAATCGCGGGCGGGCGTGACCATCGACGGCGGCTTTTCTACGCACACGCTGGTGCCGGACGCAAAGTACCTGCTCGACTACGATCCGCTGCCAATCGACATGGCGGCGACACTGATGTGTTCCGGTATCACCGCTTACGGCGCTTTGAAGCGCCTTGTCGATCGTCCGCGTCAGCGCAATATTCTGCTGATCGGACTCGGCGGCGTCGGCATGATGGGCCTGTCGATTGCACCGGCGATGTTCAAGCAGAAAATTTCGGTCGCGGATTTGAGCGCTTCCGCGCGCGATGCGGCACTCAACAACGGGGCATCATTCGCCTACGATCCCTCTGAAGCCGATATCGCCAAGCGCATCATTAAGGAGACCGAAGGCGGCTTCGATTGCGTGGTCGATTTCGCCGGCAGCGAAAAGTCGATGGCGTTCGCCGTCTCAGTGCTGGCGCGTGGCGGCAAGGTCGTCGTGTCTGGCCTGATGGGCGGACAATTCTCATTGCCGATGGTGCAGTGGATCTACAAGCGCATGACCATCGAAGGCTTCATGACCGGCACACTTGATGAAGCGAAGGAATTGATGACGCTGGCGCGTGCCGGAAAAATCAAACCGACGCCGATGAAAGAAGAGCCGATGAAGGATGCACAGAAGTGGATCGAGCAGTTGCGCGCCGGAAAAGTCGTCGGCCGCATCATGCTGAAGAATTGAAAGTTGCGAATTAAGGCAGCCGTACCGCGCGTAGCTTTCACACCGCGCAATTGTGGCCGCCCGAATTAAACCTTTACCGTTCCGAATTTGCGGCCCATTGCGACCCGAATTATCTCCGAAGACATACGCTCGAAGTCTTTGTGATGCGTAACTTCGGAGGGGACGATGCGAAGCGGTCAATGGAGACTTGCATCTACACTTGTCGTTTGCTCGGTGGCAGGTATGGCCACCTTGTTCGCCGGTAAATCTTACGCTGCCGCAGAATGTCTGCCCGGCCCGAAAGAAAACACGCCGCAGGGCAAGCATTGGTATTATCGGATCGAGCATCCATCCAAGCGCCATTGCTGGTATCTCGCCGACGAAGGCAGGCAAACATCGCAAAGTCCGAACTCGCAATCATCGACAACATCCGAGCGAGCCGAACCCGCGCCTCGTGACAACCCAACGCCCGCCAAGCGCGAACCGCTGAAGCCTGCCGTCGCCAATGCGCGGGCGGAATTGACCAACGACATCGCCGTGCCGTTCACCACCATGCCATCGTTCACTCAGCAAGCTGTCGCCGATTCAAGACCGCAGGACCTTGCGCCGCCGCCCGACGCGCGCTTCGCAGAACGCTGGCCCGATGCACAACCATCGACTCGTATCGCACAGGCTGACTCAACTGCACCGCCCGCCGAGACTTCGACGCCGCCGCAGCCCGCAACAATTCAGCCAACACGGCCGCAGCAAACGATTTCGCCAGCGGCTTCCGATGACACGTCGGAAATGTTGCGGATCTTGCTGGGTATAATTACCGCAGCCATCGCGCTGGCGGCGATCATTGGCAGATTGATCCTCACGCATCGGCGGCCTCGCAAACGACCCGTGCCGCGCCGCCTGATCTGGCAAACGCTGGACACCACCGACGCTGCACCGGTTTACGCGCGGGCTCATGTCCACAATTCCGCGCTGCGTGCCCGCGCCGAATCCGATGTCGAGGAATTATTGCGCGCGCTGCGCTACCCTGAACAGCAGGTTACTTCACCAACTGGTTCTGAAGGTCGCGCACAAAGGCCGAAAGGCCGGTCTGGCGCTCGCGCTTGAAGCGTTCGGCTTTCAGGATGATCGCGACTTCGGAGTAAGCGACGTCGACGTCGCGGTTGATGACGACGTAGTCATATTCCGCCCAGTGACTGAGTTCATGACCGGCGCGGCTCATGCGTCCGGCGATAACAGCATCGGAATCCTGCGCGCGGGTATGAAGCCGCTTTTCGAGATCGGCTGCGGACGGCGGCAATATAAAGACGCTCACGACATCGTCGCGGGCCTTCTCGCGCAATTGCTGCGTGCCCTGCCAGTCGATGTCGAACAGCACGTCCTCGCCCGACGACAGCGCATCCTCGACCGGCTTTCGCGGCGTGCCGTAATGATGATCGAACACGGTTGCGAATTCCAGCAACTCGCCTTTCTTCGCCATCCCTTCAAAAGTTGTTTTGTCGATGAAGCGATAGTCCTTGCCGTCAACCTCGCCGGGTCGCATCGCGCGCGTCGTGACGGACACCGACAGCTTCATCCCGGGCATTTTTTCCAGCAGCATGCGCGACAAGGTCGTCTTGCCGGCGCCCGAGGGTGACGACAGCACGAACATCAGCCCGCGCCGCTCGCCATCCTTCACGCTGCCTTTAGGTGTCCCCTGCGCGCTCATTTTTATTCCAGATTCTGAACCTGTTCGCGAAACTGCTCGACCACGGTCAGTTCCACATCGTTGGACTTTGAACATGTCGTGTTCACCTCGCGGTTGAACTCCTGCGCCAGAAAATCCAGCCGCCGCCCCACCGCGCCACCCTTGGACAGGAGTTCGCGCGTCTGCGCGACGTGCGATGCGATACGATCGAGCTCCTCGCGGATATCGGCTTTGGCAGCGATCATCACGGCTTCCTGGCTCAATCGGTCCGGATCGAAACGGTCGGATGTGTCGAGCAGTGCGGCAATCTGCTCAGCAAGCTTTGCCTTGATGGCCTCCGGCTTGCGGCCGGGTGCGGTTTCGGCCTGCTTCGCAAGTTTTTCGATTTCATCCATGCGCTGTGCGAGAATTTGTCCCAGTGCTGCACCTTCGCGCTTGCGCATCTCAATCAGACTTTGCAACGCCTGCTCGAAAGATGCCGCAACCGCAGCCTTCGCGGCCTGCATTTCAGCTTCGTCGCTTTCCGGCTCGACGACTTCGATCACGCCTTTGATCGCGAGCAGACCGTCGACGCTCGGCGGCGCGGCTCCGGTTTTTTTCGATATGTCGGCGGCGACCTTCATGATCGACGCCAATACGTCGTCATTGATGCGGACCGACTGCGTGGTGCCGCTGCGCTTGACACTGAGATTGGCGTAAACGGTGCCGCGCGCGAGACCTTCGGTGGCGCGTTTGCGTGCAACAATTTCAACGTCGTCCCATCCCGGCGGCAGACGCATGCGGAAGTCGAAGCCCTTGGCGTTGACCGACTTCAATTCCCATTCGAATGCATAAGGCCCGCTGCTGCCATGATGGCGCGCAAAGCCGGTCATGCTGGACAGCGCCATGCGGAATGGTCTCCGGTATTCGTAGTCGACTCGCTTGAGCCTCAGCTTGTCCGATAATTCGGGAAACCGCGCAAGGCAACCGCGAAGGGCAGCGATTAGCGCGCGGGTTTCGCTGGCTGCTCTTCTGCTTCCTCAGGCTCGGCGGCGGCGGGCGGCACGGCACTCGCCGTCGGTCCGCGTTTGGCAGCAGCGGCTTTCTTACGTGCAGCGGCTGCCGCAGGGTCAAGCGCGACAGGCGCGGACGCCACGGTCGAAGTCGTGACCGCAGCTTTGGGTCCGGCGGATTTAGGTGTGGCCGCAGGTCCAGCGGCGGGAGCAGCCGCAGGCTTCGGTGAAGCGGCTTTCGGCGCAGCCGGTTTTGCAGCGGGCGCCATCGGTGGTGGCGCACTTGTGGTCACAGCCGTTGCAGGCGACGCGTCGTCGTCCTCGACCTTGTCGTCCTGCGCGGATTTTTCGATCGCGCGAAGTTTGGCGACAGCCTTTTGATGGTTGTCGTAGTTTTCGGTAAAGGTATGACCGCCGGTGCCGTCGGCGACGAAGAACAGATCGCGCGTGCGCGCCGGATTGGCTGTCGCCTCAAGCGAGGCACGGCCCGGATTGGCAATCGGTCCCGGCGGCAAACCGTTCACCACATAAGTATTGTAGGGCGACGGCTGCGTGATTTCGCTGCGCTTGATGGGGCGTCCGAGCGTTCCGCGTCCGCCGACAAGGCCGTAGATAATCGTCGGGTCAGATTGCAGCCGCATGTTTTTCTGCAAGCGGTTCACATAGACAGCGGCAACGCGGCTGCGCTCGTCGGCGCGGCCGGTTTCCTTCTCCACGATGGACGCCAGCGTCACGAGCTGCTCGGGCGAACGCACCGGAACATCGGCACTGCGGCGCTCCCAGATTTCGGCGAGAACTTTCTTCTGCGCCGCCTGCATGCGCGCAATCACCTGATCGCGC
>JAPLPA010000070.1 GCA_026400415.1 Afipia sp.
GTCTTCGGTCAGGTCGCCGACCTGCATCAGCGCATCGACGAAAAACCGCAAACCCAGTTCGGTCGGCAGCCGCCCGGCGGATGTATGAGGCGCATAGATCAGCCCCAACTGTTCGAGGTCCGACATCACATTGCGCACCGAGGCCGGAGACAGCGGCATCGAAATAAGGCGCGAGATGTTGCGCGAGCCGACGGGTTCGCCGGTTGCGAGATAATTCTCGACGATTTGACGGAAAATATCGCGCGAACGCTCGTTGAGCTGCGCGAGGCCCGCATTCGGCGTGATGAGACTGCTGATCGGGTCGTGATGGGCCAATTCAGGCTCCGGGCATGAACACAGACAATACTATAGTGTGGCCTTTATAGTGTGGCCTTGCCGCTGCGGCCAGCGGCCCCTAAAAGCAGCCAGCTTTCGTGAATTTCAGGAGATTATCATGCGGCCAAGCCGTCGTGCGCCCGATGAACTGCGTGCTGTCACGCTGGAACGGAGCGTCGTCAAATACGCCGAGGGTTCCTGCATGGTAAAATTTGGCGACACCCATGTGCTGGTAACGGCCACGCTTGAAGAGCGCCTGCCGCCATGGCTCAAGGGTCAGGGTCGCGGATGGGTGACTGCTGAGTACGGCATGCTGCCGCGCGCTACGCATGAACGCATGCGCCGCGAATCCGCCGCCGGAAAGCAAAGTGGGCGCACAGTCGAAATTCAACGCCTGATCGGTCGCTCATTGCGTACCACCGTCGATCTCGTGGCGCTCGGCGAACGCCAGATCACGGTGGACTGCGACGTCATTCAGGCCGACGGCGGCACGCGCACGGCTTCGATCACTGGCGCTTGGGTCGCGCTTGCGGACTGCCTGCAATGGATGAAGGCGCGTAACATGCTCAAGAACGACAATGTTCTGCGCGACAATGTGGCGGCGATTTCCTGCGGTATCTATAATGGCACGCCGGTTCTGGATCTGGACTACGCGGAAGACTCCGAGGCCGAGACCGACGCCAACTTCGTGATGACCGGCGATGGCCGTATCGTCGAAGTTCAAGGCACCGCAGAGAAAACGCCGTTCACACAGGATGAATTTCTGAAACTGATGGCGCTGGCGCAAAAAGGCATCGGGCGTCTTGTGGAACTGCAAAAACTGGCGGTCGCGTAACCCGATCATCGCGGATAAATTTCCTCATGACCGATCATCGCCGAATCACCGGCCGCCTCGTGATCGCGACCCATAATCCCGGCAAGCTCGCCGAGATGCGCGAGTTGTTGTCGCCCTACGGCATTGACGTCGTTTCAGCCGCCGAACTTGCGCTCGACGAACCGGAAGAAACCGGGAAAACATTTCAGGCCAATGCGCGGATCAAAGCGATTGCGGCGGCGAACGCGACGCAGCTTCCAGCCTTCGCGGACGATTCCGGATTGTGTATCGATGCACTCGACGGCGCGCCCGGAATTTTTTCGGCGCGATGGGCAGGCCCGATGAAAGATTTCAACACCGCGATGGCCCGTATCGAACGTCTGCTTCAGGAGCGTGACGTGCACGAGCCCGAGCAACGCAGGGCGTATTTTGTCTCGGCCTTGTGCGTGGCTTGGCCCGACGGACATCTTGAGGAGGTCGAGGCGCGTGTCGATGGCACACTGGTCTGGCCGCCGCGCGGCGATGCAGGCTTCGGTTACGATCCGGCATTTCTCCCCGACGGCCATACCCGCACCTTCGGCGAAATGACCAGCATCGAGAAGCATGGCCTGCCGCCGCACGGATTGGGCCTGTCGCATCGCGCCAAGGCATTCGTCCAACTCGCAAAGATGTGCCTCCGATGAACGGCGCATCCGAAGCTTTCGGCGTTTACGTGCACTGGCCGTTTTGCCTGTCGAAATGTCCGTATTGCGATTTCAATTCGCATGTCCGGCATCAGGCCATCGACGAAGAAAGATTTGCGCGTGCATTTGCGACCGAAATCGCAACCACCGCGGCGCGCGCGCCAGGACGCGAAGTCACGTCGATCTTTCTCGGCGGCGGCACGCCATCGTTGATGAAGCCCGAAACCGTAGGCAGCATTCTGGATTCCATCGGCAAGCATTGGACTGTCGCCAAAGATGTCGAAGTCACGCTGGAAGCCAATCCGCTGAAATCGCTCGGACGATTGCACACCGCGCGCGAAGCGCTCGACGCGGTCGCCATCGCGCGCACGGCGTTCGACCGTTATTCGTTCGATCTGATTTATGCGCGGCCCGACCAGACGCCGCAACACTGGGCCGATGAATTGAAGCTCGCGATTTCGGAAGCGGCCGAACATCTGTCGCTGTATCAGCTCACGATTGAACCCGAGACGCCGTTCTTCGGGTTGCATGCGGCTGGCAAGTTGCAGATTCCCGACGAGACCGTTGCGCGCGCGCTTTACGACGTGACACAGGATGTCTGCGCGCGAGAAGGCCTGCCGTCCTACGAAATTTCCAATCACGCGCGCGCAGGCGCCGAGTGTAAACATAATCTGGTCTACTGGCGCGGGCAGGAATATGCCGGCGTCGGCCCCGGCGCACATGCGCGCCTCGACATTGACGGAGTGCGTCATGCGATTGCGACCGAGAAACGTCCCGAGACCTGGCTGATGCGGGTCGAGGCGCAGGGCCACGGCGTCATCAGCGACGAACTGCTCAACAGCGAAGAACGCGCCGACGAATATCTGCTGATGGGATTGCGCCTTGCGGAAGGCATCGACCCAAAACGCTATCAGGCGCTGTCAGGCCGCACGCTCGACCCAAGGCGCATCGCGATTCTGACCGATGAAGGCGCGATCGTCGTCGATGCCGACGGACGCCTGCGCGTGACGGCTGAAGGTTTTCCGGTGCTGGATGCTGTGGTGGCGGACCTCGCAGCGTAAAAATTACGCCCCGAAACTTTTCGGCGATCCAATTACCGGCTGTGCGCCGCCCGGCGCTACTTTCATCACCGCAAGACCGCGTTCATTCGTGCCATCGGCGCGGAAGCGAAACAACCCGTCGATGCCGGCGAAGCCCGACGTATTGGTGAGAACTTCCTGTGAAAACCTTTGCGCACCCTGCGTTCGGGCCAATGCGGCAACCAGCGCCACCGCGTCATACGCGAGTGTCGCTGTGCGAACGGGTTCGGAGCCAAACTTGGCCCTGTAGCGATTCGCGAATCCACGAAAGCCCGCTGGATCGGGCGCTGCATAGAACCCGCCCTGGAGATTTGGATCGGCAGAGACGCGCGGATTGTCCCACAGTCCCGTGCCGAGCAATTGCAGGCGTTTGAAATTTGCGCCGCTTGCGGTGAGTGTCTGCGCGACGGTGACAAGAACATCGCCGTCGTCAGCCAGCAGCAACGCATCCGCAGTCGGCAACGCCTGTGCGACATTGCGCGCCGCAGTCTGAATCTGAGTCGGATCGTTGCTGTATTTTTCGAACGCCACGACGCGTCCGCCCTTACGGGCCACCGCCTGCTTGAATGCGACTTCGACGACATTGCCGTAAGCATTTTCGGGCAGCAGCGCGGCGAACGATCTTTTGCCTGTGCCTGCGGAATAATCGACGATGCGGTTGACGTCGGATTCCGGCAAGAAACTCAAAAGATAAACACCGCGACCGGCGATGCTTGAATCGGTCGAAAACGCGATCACCGGAATGCCGCGCGCGCGCGCCGCTGTCGCTGTCCCCGGCACCGACAATCCGAACAGCGGACCCAGAATGATTTCCGCGCCTTCATCAATCGCCTGCTGTGCACCTTGCTGCGCGCCCTGCGCCGTGCCGGCGTCGTCCTTGACCAGAAGCTGGATATTCGGATTTTGAAATTCGGCGAGTGCAAGCTCGGCGGAATTGCGCATCGACTGCGCCGCAACGCCCGCATTGCCCGACGCCGACAGCGGCAACAATAACGCGACCTTGACCTGACCCGTACCGACGGCAGACGGCTGCTGCGGTGGACCTGAAGGCTGCGACGGTTGCTCGAGACCGGATGACGGATCGGATCGGGCGCTCGGAAATGACGATTGAAGGCTGGCGCAGCCAGCGACCAAAGGCGCGCCCAGAATCAATCCGAGAGCGCTCCGGCGGGTCGCCCCGCTTCGCTCCGGCTTCGGATTGAACGCGTCATCCATCTCGGGTTTCCAATGGTCCGATCCGGATCGGCCCGCACATTGTCCTGCAGGACGATCTGGATGGGGATTTGGGCATATTGTCGGCGAATAGTTAACCAAAACAAAAGCTTTATGGCGGCTCAAAGCACCAAAGAAGCGTGAAAGATACGTCCTGGGCGGGTTGCGGTTGCGAACAAGACGGTGCCCAAGAGGACGCCCAAGACGATGGCAATGATTGTCGTTAGGATGTTGCGATGCGCGCCAAGACCGTCCGATCCACCGCGACCGACGCCGCCTCCGAAGGCGCACGCCGCACCTTTGCAATTGCCGGACAAGTGATGAGCGTGCCGAAGGCCGCGCCCGGCCTTCATCTCGTCGCAACCCCGATCGGCAACCTGGGTGACATCACGCTGCGTGCATTGGAGACACTGGCAGGCGTCGATATCGTCGCGTGTGAAGACACCCGCATCACCCATCGGCTGATGGAGCGCTACGTGATCGCCGCGTCACTCACGCCCTACCACGAACACAACGCCGCAAGCGCGCGACCGAAAATTCTTGAAAAACTTTCTCAGGGCCTGTCGGTCGCGCTGGTGTCGGACGCCGGCACGCCGCTGATTTCAGACCCCGGATTCAAACTGGTGCGCGAGGTCTGCGCCGCCGGACATGACGTGATCGCATTGCCGGGTCCGTCGTCGGTGCTGGCGGCGTTGTCGGTCGCGGCACTGCCAACCGACCGCTTTTTCTTTGAGGGGTTCCTGCCGCCCAAACAAGGCGCGCGGCGCGCGCGACTTTCGGAGCTGGCGCGCATCAACGCCACGTTGGTGATGTTCGAGTCAGGTTTGCGCGTGCAGGAGAGCCTGCAGGACATTGCGCTCGGTATGGGCGAGCGCGATGCTGCGATCTGCCGCGAAATGACCAAGCTGCATGAAGACGTGCGCCGCGCCACGGTGTCGGAACTGGCGACGCGCGCCGATGAACTTGAAACGCGGGGCGAATTCGTTCTGGTTATCGGGCCACCGCCGGAAAACTCCGGTGAAATGAGCGACGCCGCGCTCGACGACCTGCTGCGTGCCTCCCTCAAGCACGATAGCGTCAAGGATGCGGTTGCAGGCGCGATGGAAGTTTCCAATCGTCCGCGCCGTGACATCTATGCGCGCGCGCTTGAGCTTGCGAAAGAGATTTCCGGCGATGACTGACGACGCAGCTTCGCTTCGCAAGGCCGCGCGCAAGAGTGCGCCTTCACCCGAGCGCGTCGCCGCATTCCAGACCGGTCTTTCGGCAGAGAGCCGCGCCTGCCTTTATCTCATTGCGAAAGGCTATCGGATTCTGGCGCGACGCTTCAAAACGCCCCATGGCGAAATCGATATTGTGGCCAGACGACGGACACTTCTCGCATTCTTCGAGGTAAAGGCCCGCGCCACTCTGGATAAGGCGGCTTATTCGGTGACGCCGCAGCAGCAGCACCGCATCGTCAATGCCGCGCAGGTCTGGCTTGCGGCACATGACGAGCATGCAAATTTCGACATGCGTTTCGACGTTGTGCTCATTGCGCCCAAGAGCCTGCCGCGCCATTTGATGGCGGCGTTCGACGCCAGCGCGTGACATCTGGTCAAACCCGACGAAATCGACCAGATTGCCGCCGCTTATTTCAAAGAACAGGCTTCAAAAATGAAACTCAAAGTCGCCGTCCAGATGGACCCCATCGCGCGAATCAACATTCGCGGCGACTCGACCTTTGCGTTGCTGCTGGAAGCACAGAAGCGCGGCCAAACACTGTCGTACTACACGCCTGAAAATCTTTCGCTCAACGGCAAGCATCTGGTGGCGAATGTCCAACCGCTCTCCGTGCGCGACCAGGAAGGCGATCACTTCACGCTCGGCGATTCAAAACGCGTTCAAATGGATTCGTTCGATGTTGTCTTGCTGCGGCAGGATCCGCCATTCGATCTCGCCTACATCACGACCACGCACTTTCTTGAGCGGATTCACGAAAAGGTTCTGGTCGTCAACAACCCGGCCAGCGTGCGTAACGCGCCGGAAAAAATTTTCGTGATGGAATTCGCCGACCTGATGCCGCCGACGCTGATCTCGCGCGACAAGCAAGAGATCAACGCGTTTCGCAAAGAGCATGGCGACGTGGTGATGAAGCCGCTTTACGGCCACGGCGGCGCTGCGGTGTTTCGCGTCACGGCACAGGACATGAATTTCGGTTCGCTCTACGACATGTTCGCTGTGACGTTCCGCGAACCTTGGGTCGTTCAGAAATTTCTTCCCAACGTCAAGCACGGCGACAAGCGCATCATCCTGGTCGACGGAGAATTTGCCGGAGCGGTCAATCGCGTGCCAGCCGAGGACGATCTTCGCTCCAATATGGTTCGCGGAGGTGCCGCGAAGGCGACCGATCTGTCGGCGCGCGAGATTGAAATCTGCAAACGGCTTGGACCGGCGTTGAGACAGATGGGGCTTTTGTTCGTCGGCATCGACGTAATCGACGGCAATTTGACCGAAATCAACGTCACATCCCCGACCGGGATCCGAGCCATCGCCAAACTGGGCGGCCCGGACGTGGCGTCGATCGTCTGGGACTGCATCGAGACCAAGCGGCGATAGAGCGTTTCGCGGTGCGAAAATCGGTATTGTTTAATCAATTGCTGACCACATTCCGCCAATCTGTTTGACGGTCGAGTTCCACGCAACGACAAGTTGCGCGGTACAAAGGCACCGAACAGGCTGGCCATGGCTCTTGAGGTTTTCAACGGCACTTCGATTCCGCGCGAGCTTGCCACAGCCGCGATGGAATTCCTGTGGGCCAAATGGAAAACCCTCAATTCGACCAATGATTTGACTCTTCAACGCCTGACCGAGGAATGCAGCTATCCGCTGCGCGCCAACTCGATCTACATGATGAGCGTCAGCAACGACTTCGTTTACATGTATGTCGGCCAAGGTGTGCAAGCTGCCGCCGCGCAGAATCTTGCCGGCACACTGCTTTCAAAAAGTGACAATCCGCTCGCGGTTGAATTCGCCGAGGTCTATCGCCAGACCGCAAAAAAGCTGACGCCGACTTTCGTGCGCTTTACCGGCACGCGTTCGCAGGGCGGCCAGCTCTGGCAACGACTCGTGCTGCCGATCAGGATTGCCGACGGCGCAGTGATTCTGGTGGTCTATTCGGAACTGATCAATCACCAGACCGAAGTCTACGACCAGCTGTTTCGAACCGCGCCCGACGCCATGATGATCGCCTGCCCAATCGTCAACGACGTCGGCCACGCAACCGACGGCTGGGTAGTGATGATGAACGATCGCGCGCGAGAGGTTCTGAATTTTA
>JAPLPA010000346.1 GCA_026400415.1 Afipia sp.
GATCTATCCATGGACTGGTGCGCTTGAGCCGGTGCAGGTTGTAAGTTTTCTGCCGGGACCATATCGCATCGAACACTATCGTGGCCGCACGAGAGGTGTATTGACGCCGAAGCCACCAACCGGCCCCTATCGCGGTGTGGGGCGGCCGTCGTCCACTCTAGCGATGGAACGGCTCATCGACATGGCAGCGCGCAAGATTGGAATGGACCCCGTCGAAATACGGCGGCGCAATCTCATTCGTGCTGATGAATTTCCATACCGCACGGCTTCTGGGCTGATCTGGGATAAATCCGCCTTTCTCGAATGTCTCGATGGCGCCTGCGATCTTGCTGACTATCCCGCGCTCGTGCACGAGCGTGATCTTGCGAGAGCTGAAGGACGTTGGGTCGGTATTGGTCTTTCGAGTTACGCAGAGTTGACCGGCATCGGATCGCGCATCTCGGTTGCGCCCGGCATGCCGATCAATACCGGAACCGAGACGTCAGCCATCCGCATCGATGCGACCGGCTCGATCACGGCTGCGTTCGGCATTGCATCGCACGGTCAAGGATTGGAAACCACCTTGGCGCAAGTCATCGCTGACGAACTGGGATGCAAGCTGGAAGACATTGAAATTCAGCACGGCGATAGCGCATTGTTGGCGGTCAGCAGTGGCACGTTCGCAAGCAGATCGGCCGTTCTTGCAGGTGGTGCGGCAACAATGTCGTCGCGCGTTGTAAAAGGAAAAGTTCTCAAAGCAGCTGCGCATCTTATGGGCGTTCCCATAGAAGACCTCGAAGCATCGGTCGGTATTATTCGGGCACGCAGCTCGAACGCGTCGATGACATTTAAGGAAGTCGCACATGCCGTGTATTCACAAATGGGAAGCATCCCGCGGGAACAACGCGAGGAGCTTTCGGCTTCCGAGACTTATGATCCCTATTTTGGAACTGCCTGCTCATCAACTCATCTGGCAATGGTTGAGGTTGATCCCACGACTTATGGCGTCACCATCAATAAATATGTGGTTGCGGAGGATTGCGGCCGTATCATCAATCCAATGATTGTCGACGGCCAGATCCACGGCGCAGTGGCGCAGGGCATTGGCGCGGCATTGCTGGAAGAGATAGTCCATGACGACGCAGGGCAGGTTCTCACCGCAAGTCTGGCGGATTATCTCCTGCCGCTGGCGACCAACGTGCCGGAGATTGGAATAGTTCATATTGAAGCTGATCTTCCCAATAATATCGGAGGGTTCCGCGGTATGGGCGAGGGCGGCACCATCGGGGCACCGGCCGCGATAGCGAACGCGATCTCGGACGCTCTGTCGCCGCTCGGAATCGAGATCGACACATTGCCCGCAACGCCGGAACGCATTTTTCAGTTGGTTCGGTCTGCCTCGCAGAAACGCGAACAGGCATGATGACGCGTACGTTCGCCGGCCTTCACTTGTTCTCAAGTAGATAGCTGGTATAATTAAGTATCAGTATTGCAATCAAACTCGCGATCTCTCCTGATTCTTGCGAGCGATGAATTCGAGCCAGATAATGCGGCTATCCGTAGCGGCCAAAGAAAAAGCGGCCAAATCGTCGAAGAAAAAACTTCCAGTTCGTGAAAGACAGAAGCCGACCTTAGCAACAGAACGGCGCTGCTCGATTGCAAGCACGGTCGGGATTTTAGCGGACCCTTGGGCTTTTCTAGTTCTCCGCGAGGCTTTCTTCGGCGCTAAGCGGTTTGAAGAATATCGTTCGGGGCTTGAGATCACTCGTGCGACGTTGTCAGACAGGCTGCGTCGTCTTGTACACGAGGGCATTCTTCGGGAATCTTCTTACTCCGATACGTCAAGCAGAGTTGAATACAAGCTGACGAAGGCAGGAATCGATCTCTATCCGATTTTCATGTCGTTGATGCAGTTCGGCGACCGTTGGTTCGAAACGTCCAAAAGTGGTCCGCTTCAACTCATTCACGAGACATGCAATTGCGTGAGCAAACCGATCGTTACCTGTTCCTGCTGTGAGCAGCGGTTCTCCGCGCGCGATGTGACATATATCGATGGGCCGGGTACCGGCAGAATTGCAGCCGAAACTCCGTGGCCGTCTCGTCGCACCGCCGACGATTTTATGCGCGGCCGGCCCAGTTCTGTCTCGCGCGCGATCGAAGTGGTTGGAGATCGTTGGAGTTTCCTGATTCTTCGAGAGGCGTTCTACGGGAGTAGCCGCTTTGACCAGCTTCAGGCCGAACTTGGGATTGCTACAAACATTCTCACGGATCGGCTGGCGCGACTTATCGATCGCGGCGTCTTCCGCAAGAAATTGTATCAGGATGCGCCGGAGCGATTCGAATATATCCTCACGCCGATGGGCGCGGACCTGCACGGGTCTCTCATGATGATTATGGCGTGGGGCGACAGATGGCGGTCGCAGGGCAGGCCGCCGATGTTGCTGCGTCACGAGGCCTGCGGCCAGATTTTCACGCCGGTGGTCGTCTGCAATCGCTGCGGAAAGGCGATCGATGCGTTCTCGATGAAATACCGGATGCGCTACAATCCGGATCAATACGGCGGACGCAAAAGCAGCCGGGCGGTGCCCGGCCGCGTCTGACGTTTTGTCCTTCTTTTATTTCTTTACCAATGGGCACTTGCTTTCCGACAACGGACGGAAAGCTTCATCGGCGGGAATGACTGCACGAAGTTTGTAGTAGTCCCAAGGATATTTTGACTCGGAAGGCTTCTTCACTTCATACAAATACATGTCGTGAACGAACCGGCCATCTTCGCGCAGGCGACCGTTTTTAGCGAAGAAATCGTTGACTGGCGTTTCGCGCATCTTCGCCATGACGGTTTTCGCCTCATCAGTACCTGTTGCTTTGACGGCACTTAGATAGTGCATCGTCGATGAGTAGTCACCGGCGTCGCCCATATTGGGCATGCGCTTGAGCCGTTCGTAGAAGCGTTTCGCGAATGCGCGCGTTTCGTCGTCACGATCCCAATAGAATCCATTGGTCAAGACGAGACCTTGTGCAAGCGGAAGTCCCATCGCATCGATGTCGTTGATCCAGACAAGAAGTCCGGCAATCGTCTGTTTGCCGCCATCAGTCAACCCGAATTCTTTTGCCGATTTGACCGCGTTAATGAAGACAGTGCCGGATCCTGCGATGGCGACAACCTTTGCCTTCGAAGCCTGAGCCTGAAGCAAGAACGAGGAATGATCGGCGGTATCCATCGGATAACGCAACGCGCCCAAAACAGTCCCTCCGTTCGCTTTGACGATCGCGGAGGTGTCAGCTTCTAAAGCTTGTCCGAAGGCATAGTCCGCGGTCAGAAAATACCAGCTATCCAGTTTTTCCTTGATGAGCGCCTTTGCCGTGCCCTGGGCCAGAGCATACGTATCGTAAACGTAATGAATGCTATTCGGCGTGCACGAATCGCCGGTAAGCCTAGAAGAACCAGAAGTCGTCACCACAGCAATGCGATTTTTTTCCTGCGCGATGTTCGTGACCGCCAGAGCGATCGACGAATTCACGAGGTTGGCTATCAGATCGACTACTCACCGGTGAAGTGAAGGCTGGCGTTGAGCCCGGGATCAGCGCCTTGGCGATGGCGAGTTCGTTCTTGTTCTGATGATCCGCCACTATAACTTCGATCGGCTTGCCGAGAACCTTGCCGCCGAAATCCTCGACTGCCATCTTCACCGCAGTGACAGCGCCTTCGCCGGATTCGTGAGAAAACTGTCCGGATAGATCTGTAAGAACGCCGATGCGAACCACGTCGTCCGATATTGTCGTTTGCGCTTGCGCTGATCCAGTAAATGCCGCTGCTGCAGCTAGAGCCAATAACGCCCTTCTCATTTGTTTCTCCAATCGTTGTTTGCCTGTGAGCGAGCCGCGTACAGGCTTGCATAACTAGACTATCTTTGTTAGAGCGATGTCAACAGTGCCGTCGCTGCAGTGCGGTGCAATAAAAAATGCCGACAGAGGGAGGGTCAGGGATGCACGCGGTTACGCCCCACCCAGCAACCGAAGCAGTGTTGCAGGCGCGAGGCTTAATAAAGGAATTTCGCGGATACACTGCAGTTGGCGGCGTCGATCTGGACGTTCGCCGAGGTGAGATTCATGCGTTGATTGGCCCGAATGGCGCGGGCAAGACGACGGTCTTCAATCTGATGACCCGGTTTATGAAGGCGACCGCGGGCCAAATTCTATTCGATGGTGTCGACATCACAAAAGAAAGGCCTGCGGAAGTCGCCCGTCGCGGCATGGTTCGTTCATTTCAGATTTCCGCGGTTTTCGCCAGCTTGACTGTCAAAGAAAATCTGATGATCGCACTGCAGCGTGTATGCGTGTCACCCGTGGCGTTTTGGCGCGGACGCGGAGCGTTGGGCGACACGACAGATCGCATCGCGCAATTGCTGGAGCAGGTTGATCTTCTCGGCTTCTCGGACATCCGAGCGGGCGATCTTTCATATGGGCGCAAACGAGCTCTTGAACTTGCAACGACACTTGCTGCCGAACCGAAGGTAATGCTTCTCGACGAACCCACGCAGGGTTTGGGACATGAAGATGTTGACCGCGTGACCGATCTGATTAAGCGCGCGGCGATCGGACGCACCGTCGTCATGGTCGAACATAATATGAAGATAGTCGCGCGCATTGCTGACCGCATCAGCGTTCTGCGCCGGGGAGAAATTATCGCAGAAGGGACTTACGATGAGGTGTCTCGCGATCCGCAGGTGATCGAATCCTATCTGGGTGTCCGCCGGAGGCGGGTGCAATGACACGAGCCGTACAGGCAGATGCGCCTACTGTGCTCGCCGTCGAGAATCTTGAGGCATGGTATGGCGACTCCCATGTCCTCCACGGCATGACGTTCTCTTTGCGGCGAGGCGAGGTCGTGGCGTTACTTGGACGCAACGGCAGCGGACGCTCCACGACGCTTCGAGCAGTGATGGGTTTGATGGATCGCAGCACCGGAGTAATTCTTATCGACGGCAAGGAAGCGCGTCGGCTGCCGCCGCATAAAATTGCACGAATGGGTGTGGGATACTGCCCCGAAGAGCGCGGCATCTTTGCTTCATTGTCTTGCGAAGAAAATCTGATGCTGCCGCCTGAATTCTCCGACAACGGGATGTCGGTGGAAGAGATCTATCAGCTCCTGCCCAATCTGGCCGAGCGGCGGCATACACCTGGAACGCGCCTTTCCGGCGGCGAGCAGCAGATGCTTGCCATCGCCCGCATCCTTCGCACCGGTGCGCATCTACTGCTGCTTGACGAAATCTCGGAAGGGCTTGCGCCGGTCATCGTCGACAGATTGTTCGATCTCGTTCTCACTCTGCGCGAGCGTGGCTACACCATCCTTCTCGTCGAGCAGAACAAGCATTTTGCAGGGCCGCTTGCGGATCGCTTTCTCGTGGTCGAGCACGGTCAGATCGCGATGCGTTTGACCGCAACAGAACTTGAAGCCCAGAGCGATCTAGTCGATCGCCGGCTCGGCGTCTGAGAGAAGCGATGTTCGATATTCCTCTTCAGGTATTGCTTGGACAAGTCACGATCGGCCTCGTCAATGGTTGCTTTTATGCGATCCTGAGCCTCGGCCTCGCATTGATTTTCGGGCTGTTGAACATCATCAACTTTGCACATGGAGCGCTCTATATGCTTGGAGCGTTCGGCGT